>NZ_JBDGQQ010000087.1:0-21176 GCF_042218895.1 Salinibacter sp.
CCACCTCGACGCCCTCGGCTATACGGTGGTCGACCACGTGATGACGGGCGCCGACGCGGTGGAGCGGGCGGCCGCAACGACCCCCGATCTCGTGCTCATGGACGTGCACCTCGACGGCCCGATGGACGGCGTAGAGGCGGCGCAGACGATCCGGGAGTCACCCTCCATTCCGGTCGTCTTCGTCACGGCCTACAGCGACGACGAGACCCTGCAGCGCGCCACCGACACCGCCCCGTTCGGGTACGTCGTCAAGCCGTTCGACGAGCGCGAGCTGTACGCCGCGGTGGAGGTGGCCCTGCAGACGCACGCCCTCCAGCGCCGCGTGCAGCGGGCCAACGAGGACCTTCGGCAGCTCCTGAACGGACTGCGCCAGGGCACCGCCCTCACCGACACGGCGAGGCGCCTCACGTTCCTGAGCGACCCGGCCGCCCGGCTGCTCGACACCACGCCTGAGGCCGCAACGGGCACGCCCTGGACTGAGGTGCTCCCCGTCGACGACGAGACGGTTGGGGCGCTTCAAAATCGGATGGACGCCCCCTCGACGGACGAGGACCCCGTGCAAGCCATCTTCGATCACGACGACGGGTCGTCCTATCGCGTCGAGATCGAGGTCCGCCCGGACCCGCGGGACGACGAGCGGCACATCCTCGTCTTCTACGACGTGACGGAGGTCCACGAGCTCCGGCGCCTGCTGGATGACCGCGAGCGGTTCCACGACCTCGTGGGCACGAGTGCTCCGATGCAGGATGCGTTTGAGCAGATCCGGTCCGTGGCCGACGTGAAGACCACGGTGCTCATCCAGGGCGAGACGGGCACCGGCAAAGAGCTGGCCGCCCGCGCCATCCACGAGGAGAGCCCCCGCGCCGACGGCCCGTTCGTGACCGTCAACTGTGCGGCGCTCAATCCCGACCTCGCCGGCAGTCGCCTCTTCGGGCACCGGAAGGGGGCGTTCACCGGCGCCACGGAGGACCGCGAGGGCTACTTTGAGGCGGCGGACGGAGGCACGCTCTTTCTGGACGAGATCGGCGACATTCCGCTCGACACGCAGCGGCAGCTCCTGCGCGTGCTCGAAGAGGAGGCCGTCACGCGGCTCGGCGAGACGGAGCCGCGCCCGGTCGACGTGCGCATCGTAGCCGCTACGCACCGCAACCTGGACGAGGAGGTGGAGGCCGACCGCTTCCGCCAAGACCTGCTGTACCGCATTCGCATCGCCCGCGTCTCTCTGCCCCCCCTCCGCAACCGACGCTCCGACCTGCCCCTGCTGGTGCGCACCTTCCTGCGCGAGATCCGGGCCCGCACCGGCGCGGAGGTTGACCAGGTGGGTGACGACGCCCTCCGCCGCCTGCTCGACTACGACTGGCCCGGCAACGTGCGCGAGCTCCGCAACGCCCTGGAGGCCGCTCTCATCCGGGCCTCTGATGAGGTGCTCCGGGTCGAGGATCTGCCCCCGGAGATTCGAGAGACCTCATCGAGCCAATCCCGCTCCTCCGACGACGAGGCCGAGCGCATCCGGGCCGCACTGGAGCAAACCAACGGCAACCGCACCGAGGCCGCCGAGCTCCTCGGCATCAGCCGCGCCACCCTATACCGCCGGCTCGATGAATACGACATCGAATAACGCCGTTTCGAAGACAGCGTGTTAGTCCGACCGTGAGTCAAATCCGGCAGACGAAAGATGTTCGACTCTCCCGTACGCCCAGAACGTTCAACGCTTTCACGTTGCGACGATTGGCGTTTCGATCAATGCCCTGAGCTATTCAAGGAAATGCTGCCCGGATCTACGATGATCACGGTCGGTGGTCAGCGGTCTCGTCAGGATGAAGCCTCCAGCTCGTCGACCAAGCGCTGGTAGTCTCCCTCCGTCAGCTTCTGCTCGGCGCGGAGCCGCTGCAGGGCGTCGCGCACTGCGGCGACGTCGGTTTCCTCCGGCTCCGAAGCGGGGGCAAAGTCGATGTCCTCCACCATCGCCGTGTCCAGAAACTCAGCCACGTACGAGGCTGCCTTCGGCGCCCCCGAGAAATCCATCGTCAACTCGAACGTCGCCCGTCCCCGATTCACCCGGAGCGCCACCCGCTTGCCCCCGAGCCCAAGCCACCGGCTCTGCACCTCCACACCCACGAGATCCGGGTACCGCACGGTCTGCGTGGACTCGAGGTCGTTGTTCTGAAAGACGAACCGGGTGCTCGTAAAGACCGCCCCGTCGCCGCCCGTGCCACTCAGCGTCGCGTCGTAGAGCGCGAGCACCTCCTCCCGCCCCACCTCCGTCGCATAGTCCGACAGCGCGTTCTCCAGCTTCCCCGCCGGGATGTTGGGCACCGCGAAGAGCCCCATCTGCGGAGCGTGGGGCAGCCGATCACGAAGCAAGTCCTCTATTGGGGATGTGTGGAAGGTGAAAGGTCGGAACGTTGGAAAGGTGATCAGACGACACTCAACTTCGACGAGGCCTTGCGGGATCCTTCGAGCTACCCGCCTTCGTGCCACGGCCCCCGCGCTCCTCCCAAAGAGGCAAGCACACAACTTTCACCGCCCCCCCAATCTTTCCATCTTTAACCTTCCCACCTTCAACCCAAACCTACGGCGCCGCCGCCATCGCAGACGCCCCAAAGAACCCGGTCGTCGTCTCCAAGACCCCCCCGAAGAAGACCCCAAGCACCACGAGCGCCACTGCGCACACCACGAGCGTCCCCACTGCCGCCGTCGTCGCCCGGGGAAACGCCGCCTCCACCACCGGATCGGTGGCCTCCACCTCTTCGGCGGACTGCATCCAGAAGACGTAGATGACCCGGAGGTAATAGTACGCACTGAGGGCGCTCATCAACACCCCAATCACCACGAGCCAGGTGAGCCCGGCGTCCACGGCCGGGGCGAAAACGAAATACTTGCCCACGAACCCCCCCAGGGGCGGGAACCCGATCAGGCTGAGCATGAAGACGCCCATCGTCGCGCCCAGCACGGGGCGCTGGTTTGCAATGCCGGCCAGGGACGAGAGCGTTTGCTCCCGCCCTTCCTTTCCGTCCCACTCAAGCAGTGCCATTACCCCGAAGGCCCCAATGTTCATGATGGCGTAGACCAGCAGGTAGAAGAGCGCCCCGGCGTACCCGGCATGGGTGCCCGCCGCGAGGCCCACGAGGACGTACCCGGCGTGAGCGATCGATGAGTAGGCGAGGAGACGTTTCACGTTCGTCTGGGCCAGGGCCATCACGTTGCCCACCACCATCGTAACGACCGCCACGGCAGCGATCACGAGGCTCCACTGCCCACCGGGTACCGCGTGGACGAGCACAAGAATGAGTGCGGCAAACGCCGCGGCCTTGGTGGCCGTGGACATATATCCGGTGAGCGGCGTGGGCGCCCCCTGGTACACGTCCGGCGTCCACATGTGAAAGGGCGCCGCGCTGACCTTGAAGAAAAACCCGACCAGGAAGAGGGCGAAGCCGCCCCAGAACAGGAGTTGTGTGCTGGTCGTGGCGAGCTCAGCCTTCGCCATGGCGGGCAGCATCATGGTGCCGGTCGCCCCGTACATCAGTGCGATTCCGTAGAGGAAAAACCCGGTCGAGAACGCCCCAAGCAGAAAGTACTTCAGGGCACTCTCTACGGCCCCCTCGTCCTCGCGCACGAGCCCCGTCAGGATGTAAAGGCAGACCGACATCGTTTCGAGCCCGAGGAAGATACTGATCATGTTGTTGGCCGAGCCCAGCATGATCATCCCAACCGTGCAGTACATGATGAGGGCATACACCTCTCCGTACTCATAGCGCAACTGATTTAGGTACGGGATCGATAGCAGAATCGTAGCGAGGCCCGTCAGCAGGATGATCAGGTTGACGAACGCCGCGAACTCGCCGGTTCGGAGCGTGTCGAAGAAGACCGTGCTCTGCGGGGTCCCGAGTTGCGTGGCCTCCCACACGGCGGACACCGCCAGGGCTCCCACGCCGAGCCACGGAATGAGGGGATGGTCGTTGCGGAACGAGTCCAAGACAACCATCACCAGGCCGGCAAGGCCCACGACTAACATCGAGAAGACGGCGGGCACGTCGGCCGCCACTGTAGCGTACGCGCTTGAAAGATCCATCGTCGGCAGCAGCTGTTGTGTCGTCAGGGATCCCCCATCCTTCCCACCCCGGGAGGTACGCTCAGGCAAGGTCCTCGATCTGGGACGCGAGCTCCACGTCCATCTCCGTCACTGTTCCACCTGCATCGTGCGTCGTGAGCGCGACGGAGACGGTGTTGTAGACGTTTTCCAGCTCCGGGTGGTGGTTCATTTCCTCAGCATAAAACGAGAGTTGAACGATGAAGCTGATCGCCTCCCGAAAGTCGGAAAACTCGTACGTTTTTTGGAGCTTGTCGTCGGCGTGGGACCACCCCTCCAGGTCCGAGAGGGCATCGTCAATGGCGGCGTCGGAAAGCGGGTCGCGCGAAGGCATAGGCAGATCCAGAGTGGTTTTGAGCAGGGACGGCAAAAAGGAATCTTCTAAGGCGTAAAGCCGGGGGGATCGACGGATAGGTCCCCCGGGTCCAGCGGGGCTTCTTGTACCTTCCCGGATCGCGCGGACGGGGACGCTCGGTCGGACGCCTGATCTCGTACGGCCGTGCGTTTCTCCTCCACGGTGTTCAAGAGAAATTCCGTCGTCGGTGCGGTTTTTTGGAGGAAAGGATTCGGGAAGAAGCCGAGAACGAACATGAGCACGACGAGCGGGGCCATGAGCAGGAACTCGCGGGCGTTCATGTCCGCCATTTGCGCGTTGGCCGCGTCCGTGAGCTCTCCGAAGAACGTGCGGTAGACCATGTGGAGCAGATACACGGCGGCAAGGATGACGCCGGTCGTGGCCAGGGCCACGAGCCCCGGGCTGCCAAGGACCGTGCTTTTGAACGACCCGATCAGGATCAGGAACTCGCCCACGAAGCCGTTGAGGCCCGGCAGGCCCGCCGACGCCAGCACGCTAATCACCATGAAAGTGGTAAGCACCGGGACCGACGTCGCCAACCCGCCGTAGTCGTCCATGAGTCGGGTGTGGCGCCGCTCGTAGAGCATCCCGACGAGTAGAAAGAGGGCTCCGGTGGACAGCCCGTGGTTGACCATCTGAATGACGGCCCCCTGCATCGCTTCTGTCGTAAACGCAAACAATCCGAGTACGACGAAGCCGAGGTGGCTGATTGAGGAGTAGGCCACGAGGCTCTTGGCGTCCTCCTGCACGCGGGCCACGAGGGCTCCGTAAATGATGCCGATGATGGCGACGACCGCGAAGAGGCCCGCGTAGCTCTGCGCCACATTCGGGAAGAGGGGCAGGCAGAAGCGGAGCAGGCCGTAGGTCCCCATCTTCAGCAGCACGCCGGCCAGGATGACCGACCCGCCCGTTGGGGCCTGAACGTGAGCGTCCGGCAGCCAGGTGTGCAGCGGAAAGAGCGGCACCTTGATCGCGAACGAGAACGCAAACACCGCGAAGAGCCAGCCCTGCGTGGCCAGGGGCACGTTGTATTCCAGCAGCGTGTACCAGTCGGTCGTAAACACGCCGTTGTTCACGGCGGCCCCCGCAGCGTACCCGAGGTATAGGATGCCGACGAGCATCAGCAGCGAGCCCACAAGCGTGTACACGACGAACTTGACCGCCGCATAGATGCGCTCCTTGCCGCCCCAGATTCCGATGATAAAGTACATCGGGATGAGGGTGAGCTCAAAGAAGATGTAGAAGAGAAACAGATCGAAGGACGCAAAGACCCCCGTGATGCCCGTCTGTAGCAGGAGAAGGAGCGCGTAGTAGCCCTTCTGCTTCTCTTCGATGTAGGTCCAGGACGAGAGAACGACGATGGGCCCGAGGAGGGTCGTTAGCATCACGAGCAGCAGGCTCAGGCCGTCGATGCCGACAAAGTACTTCACGTCGAAGCCCTCCGGAAGCCACCCCGCCCAGATGTCTGCGAGCTGCGGCGCGGTCGCCGTACTCAGACCCGGCTCAAAGCCCACGAACAGCCCGATCGAGAGGACAAACGTGAGCGTGGTCGTCGCGAGCGCGGTCCACCGGATCGCCGATGCGCGTCGCAGAAACACTGTAAGAAGCGCCCCAGCGGTCGGCAGGAAGATGACCAGCGATGTGAGGTAAGGGATGTCCATTTATTGATGTCGTGCCTGATCGGCAAGCAAGTCGTTATCTCGAAGCGTCTGCCCCATTCTGTTGTGCGTATTGCGTGTTGCGTACTGCGGGAGGTGGGCCACTCGCATATGCATCTTAACCCGAGCCCGTGAGCCCAAAAGATCCGCAATACGAAATACGCAGTACATCCCCAATTCCAGCAAGACCTCCCGAAAAGACACCCGCCTCTCGGATACGATGAGAACTCAAATTCCAACGAGCATCAGCCCCATCACGAGCGCAGCCCCGAGGGCGAGCGCAAGGGCGTAGTTTTGCACGACGCCCGTTTGTGTTCGACGCAGCAGGCCGCTCGCATTCTGGGCCGCCTCCGCAATCCCGTTCACCGCCCCATCAACCACCTTGTCGTCGAACTGGGCAAACCCTTTCCGGGCGAGGCCCCCGATGAGCGAGTCTACGACGACCTCAGTGTAGAATTCGTCCCAGTAGTATTTCTCCTCCCAGACCTGATACACTCCCTGCAGGCGGCGGCGCAGCGCCGCGTCGTAGTCCAGCGCCCGCGCCGCGTAGACGCGCCACGCGTAGTACACGGTTCCGAGCGCAATGACTGAACTCAGGAGAATCAGGCCCCACTCCAGGGCCACCGGCACGTGCCCGTGCACCGATGCCTCCGCCACCGGCCCTCCGTACTCCGCCCCCAAGTAGTGGTGAATCCAATTCCACTTGCCTCCCTTGATTACTGCGGGCAGCCCAATGAAGCCGCCCACGATAGACAGAATCCCGAGCGCCCAGAGGGGCCCGGTCATCGAGGACGGAGACTCGTGCGGTTCCAACTGGTCCGCGAGCGGCCACCGGGGCGTCCCCTCGAAAGTGAGCATGTAGGAGCGCATCATGTAGAAGGCGGTGAGCACGGCCGTGATGACGCCCACAACCCACACGGCGGTGGCGTAGGTGTGGCCGCCGCTGAACCCGTACTCAAACGCCTTGAAGAGGATCTCATCCTTCGAAAAGAACCCAGCCGTCAGGGGGATCCCCGAGATGGCCAGGGTTGCGAGGAGGTAGGTCGTCCGTGTGGCGGGCATGTAGTCCCCGAGTCCGCCCATCGTCCGCATGTCCTGCGGATCGAAGTCGCTGGTGTCTCTGCCGCGCTCCTCGAGCTCGTGCTCAACCTCCTCCATGCCGTGAATGACGCTTCCGGACCCAAGAAACAAACAGGCCTTGAAGAAGGCGTGCGTGACCACGTGGAAAATGGATACGAAGAAGGCCCCCACGCCGGCCGCCATGAACATGTACCCCAGCTGCGAAACAGTGGAGTACGCAAGGACCCGCTTGATGTCATTCTGGGCAATCGCGATGGTGGCGGCCATCATGGCCGTGGCTGCCCCCACCACCGCGATGATGGCCATCACGACCGGCGCCGCCAGTACGAGCCCGGACACTCGGGCCAGCAGGTACAGCCCGCTCGTCACCATCGTGGCGGCGTGGATGAGGGCGGACACAGGCGTCGGGCCGGCCATCGCGTCCGGCAGCCACACGAAGAGCGGAATCTGAGCACTCTTGCCGGTGGCCCCTACAAAGAGCAGAAGCACAATCCAGTTGAGTGTCTGCTGGGGCAGGGCCGGGCCCTCCGAGAGGAGCACGCCAAAGCTGAGCGAGCCGAGTTCGCGGAACACCAGAAACATCGCCACCAGGAAGGCAAAGTCGCCCACTCGATTCACGATAAACGCCTTGTTGGCGGCGCTGCTGTTGCTCAGATCCGTGTACCAGAAGCCGATGAGCAGGTAGGAGCAGAGGCCAACCCCCTCCCACCCCAAAAACAACACAGGAAGGTTATTCGCCAGCACGAGGTTGAGCATGGCGAAGATAAAGAGGTTCAGGTAGCTGAAGAACCGCCAGTACCCGGGGTCCCCGTGCATGTACCCGATTGAGTAGAAGTGAATGATGCCCCCCACCCCCGTCACGACGAGCGACATGATCAGGGAGAGCTCGTCGACGCGGTAGGCAAACGAAACATCAAGATCGCCCGCCGCCATCCACGTAAAGTAGTCCGCAACAACCGGGTCTCCCCCGACGGTCAGAAAGAGAACGAGCACCAGCACGAAGGGAAGGGCCACGACCGCCGTGCCGATCGTGCCCAGAAGGGTCTCACGGGTCCGGAGGTCTTCCAGAAAGAGCGGTGCCACGCCATTGAAGACTGCCCCGGCCAGGGGCAGGAGAAGGACCAGGCGAAGGAGAAGGGCAGTGCTCATCGGCGAAGGAGACAAGCGATCTCGGGGATGGACATGCTAGAGAAGGAACGTGGCGGGCACTCGACAGGAGCGTATCGAGGACACCCGCGGGTCAATGGTCGTCAGTGCTTGAACAGATCAATCTCCGTCACGTCGACGGTCACCCGGCTTCGGAAGATGGCAATGACGATCGCGAGTCCCACGGCCGCCTCGGCGGCCGCCACGGCGATGGAAAAGAAGACGAGCATCTGGCCGGTCGGGTCCCCCATAAACTGACTGAAGGACACGAGCGTGAGGTTGACCGCATTCAGCATGAGCTCGACCGACATCAGGATGACGATGGCGTTCCGGCGAAACAGCACACCGAGGGTCCCGATGGTGAACAGAACGGCGCTGAGGGCGAGATACCAGTTGAGCGCAACCTCCATGTCTACGTTCTGGGTTGAGGGTGAGGATCGAGCGCTCTGGCGCACGACCTGAGTCATTCGAAGCGCCGCTGGGCGAGAAGTACGGCCCCTACCGTCGCGGCGAGAAGAAGGATGCCGGCCACCTCCACGTGAAGGGCGTAGCGGGTAAAGAGGAGCTTGCCCAGGGTCGCAGCACTCCCTGCGTCGGCGGCCTCCATGGCTGCCACGGGCTCCACGCCGAGGCTAAACTCAAGCGCGACGACGTAGAGCAGCTGACTCAGGAGCACGAGACCGACCATGAACGCCCCCACCCGGGCCCAGTCAATCTGCTCAAGCTCGGGCAGTGCCGACAGGTTGAGGAGCATGATCACGAAGAGGAACAGCACCATGATCGCCCCGGCGTAGATGAGAATCTGGATGACCCCGATGAACGACGCGTTCAGGGTCAGGTAGAGGCCGGCAATGCAAAAGAGGTTCAGCACCAGCCAGAGGGCGCTGGACACCGGGTTCTGGGCGATGAGCATGCCGAGGCCCGCGCCCACCGCCAGGGTCGCCAGTAAGAAGAACATGGGAGGTGCTGCCATAGGCCCGAGCGTCGTCGGAAGATCCGTCCGGAGCGTTGAGAAACGGCGCTTTTAACCGTTCCTGCGTGGGTAAACCGCGCGTTTCCACTCGACCGCAAAGTAACGCGCCTCCGACGTAGGAGCAAAATCCCCCCCGGTTAATCCCGGATGAATGCCCCTCTACCTTCGACGCTCCCCAAATCGTCGACCTGTTCCCAGACGAGTGGCCAGGTCCCCTGAGCGCAGCCGGTCTCACTGCTGCTCGGCCGGCACGACCTGGGTCCAGAGAGACAGGGTAGGAAGTTTGGACTGCTGCTTGGAAGGCGGCGGTCGTTGGCCCCGGCGCCGGCCGGGACGGCGATTCCGTCCTCGACGCCCCGTGACCGACGGGATCCCTGATGGCTGCTGGGCAAGATCGGTGTCGTCGTCGTTCTCAGGGATCTCGACCCCGACCCCGATCGGTCCGTTCAGCGATGTGTGCAAGCCAGGTCGCTCTCCCGCCGCCGTCGTGTCGGAGGGGGTCGGGCTGATCGGAATTGCGATCTCATAGATCAGCGAACCGGTGCTCAACGTGGCGTCGACGCGAAGGCCCGACGAGAACCGAGCCGGGAGTCGGCGGCGCAACGTGTCGTTCCGGATGACCGCAAGGTCCGAAGGAAATACCTGTTCGAGAAGAGCCGAGCGCTTCGAGGATCCGGGGGCCTCATCGTCGGTGGTTTTCTGTTCTTTGCGCTGCGCAGGAAGCCCAATCGGATACCGGACCCCGTAGGTGTGCCGTTGGCCTCCGGCTGGATCGACCCACACGGTAAAGCCCCTCTTCGCCACCGAGCGGAGCAGCTTCCCGCCCCGAACGGAGAGGGCCACGTAGAGGAGCGAGTCGGTCGGGAGGACGCTCATCGAGACGGGGCGGTCGCCGACGCGCACAAGGGAGCCCCCCCACTCCGAAAGTGCCCCATCGACGGACGGAGGCTGGGAAGTCGACTGAGACTGCAGAGTGACGGGACCGCTGCTACAAGCCCCCACCAGAGTCACAGTAGCGAGCATGAAGAAGACAAGAAGACGTATGCGCACGACAGGAAAGTGGTTTTGTCTGGGTCGCTTCGGCTACCGGAGCGGTCCGGTCCACAACCTGACTGCCAGCCACGACCAGCCGCCAGGCGTTCAACAGGCGCTCCACCGGTGCTTCGGAGGCGGCGAAAGAACTCAGTCCGCGGGGGACGCAAAAAGTATCTGTCTGGTCGACTAATTACCACCGCAATGAAGGGCATCGCTCCGACACATGTCTGGTCGTCCCGGGCACATCTACCCAGCACTTTGCCTCCTCCGAGCCCTCCCTCCCCTGTGGCCTCCCCGCACGGTCCCCTCAGAACGACCTGTGCTATAGTGCAAAGTATGTGCAGTGCCCTCGAATAAGCTTCGTATCAGAAACACGCCCACTTCGTCGCTCTGAGCTTGACTCAGAGCCCATCTGACGATCGCCGAGCCCTCCCCGTCTGGCTGGATGGGCTCCAGAGCACGTCTGGAGCGACGAAGGTAACCATTTCTGGCGGATGGAAGCAGGCACACATGACTCTTACATATAGCACAACGCGTCCTCAGAGGCCGCTAGGACTGAGCAGTGTCCGGATCCTTCCACTCCAGAGACAGCTCAAGGGTTGTGTCCTCCGTCGTGAGACAGACCGTGTCGGGGCGGTCGGCAGCAAGCCCGTCAAGTTCGAACGCGATGCTGGTGATAACCTCGTCCTCGATCAGATCCGAGTCCATGAGGCAAATGACGTGGCCCTCCGCGGGGTCCTGCACTGTAAACGATCCGGGGAGTGAGAACGGCAGGTCCTGCGGCCGCACGTCGTCGGCCACCGTGCTCGTGAAAAGACGCTCGTTCTGAGCGTTGAACGATTCGTAGTAGACGTCGGGCCCGGAGGTAAGGTCCCAGGGTCGATCCTCCTCCCCGCACGTAAATGGCAGGGAGTGGACCGTGACTTCTGTGACGACGGCATGCATGAGCGAGTGTGCCTCGGATATGAGCGTGAACGATGGGCCAGACCACGGGGGGCACTGAGCAGGTCGTCCTTCCGGTCCAGATCAGACTTTAGAGGAAACAATTTAACCCATTGACCACGAATGGTTTTGATGGTTTCGTTTCAGGCATTACTGGAGTTGCTCACCTTCGGTCTTCCGGGTGCACTCCGCCCGGTTGGTCGAGGAGACATCTCTCCCCGAGTGCACAGGTGCATTCTCGGGATTCAGAATTCAGCGAACCGTGCAGGCGCCTTTACGGCAGGACGGGATCCGAGGGGACACCAGCCGCCGTCCGGAAGGAGGACGGCCGAGTTCCGGGGTCCGTCACCCTGAGTCCGCCGGTGAGAACGCGTGCGCGTCCACCCACTCTCGTGCTCGTTGACGGACCGTCTCCGCGTCAGTTGCGTCGAGTCCGTCCTCGGCGAGGCCCCGGGCCTCCTCGGCGGAAATCGATCGGGTGAGGCGCCGCAAGATGGGCAGGGACTGCGGGGATGCACTCAGGGCATCAACCCCGAGCCCGATCAACACCGGCGCGGCCTGCACGTCGGCGGCCGCCTCTCCGCAGACCTCGACCGAACACCCCATTCCGTGCCCGGCCTCTACGGCTCGCTGCACCAGTGCCAGAACCGCTGGGTGGAGGGCATCGTACCGGTCCGAAACCCGATCGTTGCTCCGGTCGACGGCAAGCACGTACTGGGTGAGGTCGTTCGTGCCGACGGAGAAGAAGTCCACGTGCTCGGCGAAGGCCTCCGCCTGCTGGGCAACTGCAGGCACCTCTACCATGACACCGAGAGGAAGATCCGCACTGTGGGCGAGGCCCTCTCGGGAAAGTCGATCTTGTTCTTCCGCCAGCATAGCCCGAACGCGGCGCACCTCCTCCAGGTGAGTCACCATCGGCAGAAGCACCCGAAGCCGTTCCTCTGCGCTCGCCCGGAGAAGCGCCCGGAGCTGGGGGCGGAGAAGGTCGTCAGGGCGGTCAAGGAGGACCCGGATGCCCCGCCAGCCGAGCGAGGGATTCAGCTCCTCCGGACCGGACGGAAAGTGCTTGTCTCCTCCCAGGTCTAGAAGCCGGATCGTAGCGCCCTGATCGCCAGCGGCCGCGGCGGCCTTTCGGTACACCTGCACCTGCCGTTCTTCCGAGGGCACTCCCTCCTGGTCCGCCAGAAACAGCATCTCCGTTCGGAGGAGCCCAATGCCCTCTGCCCCTGACGACTCGAGGCGCCGGAGCTCGTCTTCAAGATCGATGTTGGCCCGAAGGCCGACGACCTGCCCATCGGTCGTCACGGCGGGCCGGTCGCTTTTCACCTCGGAACTGAGACCGGGCCCCTCCTGCTCCGCGGAGCGTTGTTCGTACCGGTCGACGGTAGAAGGGCTCGGGTTCACGATGAGGCGTCCCTCATCGCCGTCGAGAATGACCGGATCGCCCGTCGAGACGGTCCCGATGTCTTCGGAGGCCCCAACCACGGTGGGAATGCCGAGGGTGTCGGCGATGATGGATCCGTGGGAGGTCGCCCCTCCATCCTCGGTCACGCACCCCAGCATGCCGTGCCGACTCAGGCGGAGAACCTCCGTTGCGGTCAGGCTGTGCGCGACTACAATCGAGTGGTCCTCGATGCGCCAGCGTACCCGACCCCGCTGAAGGGCCCGAAGAAGATGTTTCTCGAGATCCACGAGATCCCGGGTCCGCTCCCGGAGGTACGGGTCATCGCTCTCTTCAAGTCGGGCCCGGTGCCGCTGGAGCACACGCTTCAGGGCCGTCCCCGCCGACTCCTTCTGCTCCCGGATGCGCTCACGGACTGCCCCGAACAGCTCTTCGTCTCGAAGCATCATCGCTCGCGCCTCGAAGATGTCCTGGTCACGGGTCTCGAGGGACTCATGGGCCAGCATCCGGGTCGTGTCGATTTCCTGCTCGGCCCGCTGAACGGCGTCGGCCAACAGCTTCAGTTCCGCCGCCACCTCGTCCGCCGCAATCTGCTCGCGGTCCGGGTCGGGCACGGAGGCGTCGTAGCGGTACGCGCTGCCGATGGCGACGCCCGCGGTTGCCCCTGTGCCCGGGATGATGCGTTCGCCGCCGGACGCGTCGGCGGAGCCGGTAGTCGGGACAGCATCCCCCATGATGGTGTGTCCTCGTGGATGGGAGCAAAGCGGGCGACGGCTAGAGCTCTTCCCCAAACCCGTTCTCGAAGAGCGAGGTGAGGGCCTCCGCGGCCTCGTCCTCGTCCTCTCCATCGACGACCAGGGTGAGCGTGGCCCCTTGCTCGGCCGCCAACGTCATGACGCCAATCACGCTTTTCCCGTTGATCTCGTAGTTGTCGCGTCGGAGATACACCTGCGAGTCGAACTGAGAGGCCGTCTTGACGATTTTCGACGCGGGCCGGGTGTGGAGGCCGGCACGGTTGCGAACAGTCAGTTCACGCTCGATCATGCGGTGAGAGAACGGAGATGAACACGCTCCATGTAGTCAGACCAGGACGAAATGTTCGGGCTGGGGGCTCGTGGTGCCCACTCCCCTTCCACCCCGGCCCTATTCAGTAGTCGCGGGCCTTCAGGTGATCGAGGAGCCACCGGAGCGTTTCGGCCGGCGGGGTCTCGGGAAGGGTTTGGAGGTGCTCGTGGGCCTGCTCCGTGTAGGAGGCCACACGCTCGCGCGCCTCCTCGAACACCCCGAGGTCCGCCATCCGATCTCGAGCCTCAGGCACGTCGTCTGGGGGAAGGCCCTCGTTGGTCACCAGCCGGGCAAACCAGTCGTACTCGGGCCCGTCTGCCTGCTCCAGGGCCCGCAGCGTGAGGTAGGTCTTTTTGCCCCTCACAAGGTCCCCCCCAACAGCCCTGCCCCACTCTTCATTCTGGGCGGTAAGGTCGAGCAGGTCGTCCTGAATCTGGAAGGCCCGCCCCACGAGCTGCCCGGCTGCACGCAGTCGTTCCTGCGCGGGCGCCGGGGCCCCTCCGATCACGCCCCCAAGCTCAAAGGCAGCGGAGAGCAGGGCGCCGGTCTTCTGGTCGATCATGTCCAGGTACGCCGCCACCGACACGGCATCCTCCGACTCGAAGGCCGCATCGAGGGCCTGCCCGGCGCAAAGCTTTCGCACCATGGGATGAAAGACGTCGTAGAGCGCATCCGAGTCGGTGCCCTCTACCTGCCCCAGAAGCTCGTAGGAGAGGCCCAGCATCAAGTCCCCAGCCAGGATCGCTGTGCCCTCGGTCCATTTCACGTGGACGGTCGGCCGCCCGCGCCGCTCGTCGTCGTCGTCCATCAGATCGTCGTGGACGAGGGTGAAGTTGTGGAAGACTTCGACGGCAAGCGCCGCCGGAAGGACTCGTTCGACACGGGCCCCATAGGCCCTGGCGGTCAGCAGGAGGACCACCGGACGCACCCGCTTCCCGCCCGCCTGCAGGACGTGGTGTATCGACTCGTAGAGAGACGACGGGGCCCGGTCCTCGACCAACGACGGAAGCGCATCGTCGATGCGATCCCGGAGGGCCGCCACCCGGTCCGCGTGCGGCTCGCTCGTCGTGGAGGGAGAGGTCATGCTCCATTCTGGTGCCTTCGGCGAACAACGTGGAACTTCCCCCCAGTGCTGGGCAGCTCACTCAAGCTCATCGAGCACCTGCGTAATCCGCTCGTAGACATCCTCAATCCCCCCGGTCCCGTCGACCGAGACGAGCTGACCGCGGTCTTCGTAGTACGACGCAAGCGGTGCCGTCTCTTCACGGTACACCTCGAGTCGGTTCCGAACTGTGTCCGGCTCGTCGTCGGAGCGCTGGACGATGAGCTCAGGGTCTACGTCGTCGGGCGGAGGGTCGTGGTCGAGGTGGTAGGTTTCTCCGGTCTCGGCGTGGACACGGCGTCGACTCAGCCGCCGCACCAGCTCCTCGTTCGGCACCTGGAGGCGGAGGACGACGTGGAGCGGCGTCTGATGCTCCTCCAAGAACTCCGTCAGCCACTCGGCCTGCTGATCGGTGCGCGGATACCCGTCGAGGACAAAATCGTCGTATCCCTCGTCGGCGATTGCCTGCTCGGCGAGCGCCCGGACCAGCTCATCAGGCACGAGTTCTCCCTCCTCGACGTAGGATTTCGCCTTTTTGCCGAGGGTCGTTTCCTGGTCCATAGCGTCCCGAAGAACGTCTCCAGTGGAGATCTGCGTAAGTCCCCGGTGGTCTTCCAGAAGACGAGCCTGGGTCCCTTTTCCGGCCCCTGGCGGCCCAAAAATGATCAGTCGCATAGGTGTGGTGCTTGTCGATAGAAACGCGAGTTCCTGCCGTGCCGTCAGCCTATTCAGAGAGCCCGTCGCCAACCGCCTCACTGACGTCTGCATCGTCGAGCAGCGACAGGAGCAGGTCCCGGCCCACTTCGCGGAACGCCGTGCGGAGCACGAACCGGACGCCCTCCCCCAGGAAGCTTCGGCCCGATTCCGAGTCGCCCGCGCCACTCTGTTCGTAGACCACGAGCGGAGCCTGGTCTCGGAGGGCTTCTTCGAGTGCCTGTCCCGGCGTTTTCCCAGCCGCAACGGCCTCGTCGACCTCGGTCCGAAGGGCTTCGATGTACTGGTCAAGCAGATCACTGTGCCGGGCCCGGCGCCGCGCCCCACCGCCAAAGAGCATTCCGACGGTCACGCCGGCCGCGAGCATGCCTCCTACGCTCTTCCAGGGATTCTGGGCCACCCAATCCCGGAGGGATGTGCCCGTGGCCGAAATTTCTTCCTCAAGCGACGAGAGCCGGTCGGACATGGCTTCTGCGGTCTCCTGAAGACGCGCTTCCACGTCTGCCCGCGGCGATTCTGAGCTCATAAGTTCAGAGATTCAGTCGTGAAGAACATCGAGGGGGATGTCGTCTTTTTCGGGGGGCTCCGATGACCCCTCTGCGCACCTAACCTCCTGACTCCTCAGAGGGAGAGGCGCCGGGGTTCTCGGGCTCGCCGGCGCCGGAGGACCGCCCGTCCCGGTCGGATTCGGACCCGCGCGCGCCCCGCAGGTCCCGGAAGAAGTTTGACGGCGGCATTAGGGACGGGCGGGCGACCTGCAGGACGACTACGATTAGGATGAGCGCCACCGAGACCGCAAGAAATCCCCAGAACGGATGTCCGAGGAGCCATCCCACGCCCAGTGCCACGGTCGCCAGCGAGAAGAGGGCGGCGAAAAGGCCGAAGATCGCCAGCGTGAGGCCGAGTGCAATCTCGTTTCGGAGCTCATCGATCCGCTCCTCCACCTTGAGCAGTGCCAGGTCGAGGCGCAAATCGATCCAGGTTCGGAGATCGTCCAGGAGCCCTTGCATGTGGGCGGCAACGCGGCGCGCTTTCCCGTTCCGGGAGGACGGGGTGTTCCCCCCAGCGTCCGGTGCCGACGAGCGATCCTCAAGGGACTCCATGGCCGGTTCGTAGGCGTGCTGTACGACAGGATAGAATGTATAAGATACTGGCTAGCATAGAAGACACAAGTGAATTCACCGTTCAACCTGGAGGCTCGTTCCCGGCCGAACTCGCGAGACCACCGGGCGTTCTTGGGACGACATTCCGGAGTCGTACCCCTGATGGTCGCCCAAAAACCCCAATCGCTGCTTTTCATCTGGCTATGACAGCTCTCCAGGTGGAGACCACACCGAACCCACACAGCCTCAAGTTTATGTCTGGCGATGCTTCCTTCCTGGAAGAGGGGATCGCAACGTATTCGTCACGAGAGGAGGCCCGCGGTGCCCCTCTTGCCCAGCGTCTTTTTTCGGTGACAGGGGTCGAGGACGTGTTTATGACCCCTCAGTTCGTGACGGTCTCGAAGGAGCCCGGCGCCGAGTGGAGCCAAATCAAGCCTGAAGTTGAAACGATCCTGCGCGAATACCTGGAGGCTGCCTGAGGGTTTAGCTCAACGCACGAACGAACTCCGCAATCGCCGTCCCCTCTGCGTCGTCGAGCGGCGGCACGTGTAGGCCGCCGGGCGTTCGCAGGGGCCAGTCGTCCGGAAGCTGGTCGTGGAGAGGATCACGAGCCACGACGGTGTAGAGCGACTCGGCGTGGTCCTGAATCCAGTTCCCAATTTCGTCGAAGTCGTCGTACTCGCTCCACCGGATATGTCCTGGAGATTGCGGCTCGGGGTCCCCTCGACTCACGAGAAACTCCAGGCCCTCGGCGTAGGCGTGGGATTCGTCGTGGGCCTCAAGGAACGCCTTCGGCATCTGGAGCGCCCCGGGCGTGTCGGGATGGACCGGAAAGGCGCCCCGGAATCGCGCCATGGCTTCCAGGTACGGATCGGGGGACAAATCGCAGGGGGCCCACAGGACCGCGAGGCGCCGGTGCCCCCCACCTTCGTAGAGGAGCAGGTCCTCGGCCAGGCGGTCGCAGTCGCCGTTGGTTTCGTGTCCGTCGAGCACGCCGATGGTGTATAGCGGAGGCCGGATGAGGCGCCGGGGCTCCGGAATTCCGTGGGCGTCACAGTCCTCCCGGAGCCTCCCGGCGTCTTTCCGATCGGGCTGGGCCATGAGTGCATCGGCGTGCTCGAGGACCTCGTCCCGCGAGCCGAACGATGCGCTCACGCCCGACGCGCGGTCCGCCACCTCTTCGGCGAACGCAGGGAGCAGGGCAGGCGACGCTTCGGGAACCCGACCGAGATAAGGGTGCCCGCTCGTCCACACCGCTCCCGCATCCCGGATTCCCTCCAGCGGGTCCGCGTCGCCGTGCAGAACGCCCACGGGGACGGGATCCGCAGCCTCAGGAGCCGTCACCCATCGGTCGAGGGCCTCTACCGTGAATCGCTGCATCCATCGGTTGAGCGCGTGGTCGAGGGCCCCTTCCGTCCACCGGTTCGGGGCATCGAGGGTTGCCTCCACCGCACGTTCCCGGGGAGGGTGATCTGGATCCCGCCAGTCGGCCGCGACCTCTGCAATGGCCACTTGGCGGGGGGGAGTATTTTCCATCTTGGCTTTCAATAGCAGAAGAAGGTGCCTGTGGAGTCAGGGCCAACCCATCCTCGCAGAAGAAACCCGGGAGCGATGCAGACTACCCCGGGTATTTGAGGGTGCAGCCGAAGGGTTTCGTCGACTGGACCTCCGGAGTTCTGCCGTCGAGAAGGGCCGAGATCGCATCGCGCAGATACGGCTCCTGGACGCGGCTCGGATTGCTCGGGCTGTCATCGATCGATCCGGTGTAGACGAGTCTTTTCTGAGCGTTGAACAAGTACACCTGAGGGGTCTGAGAGGCCCCGAGGGCTTTGGCGAAGGAAGCGTCTGGGTCCCGCACGTAGGGGGTCTCGTAGCCCTGCTGCTGCATCCGTTTTCGACAGGCCTGGGCGGAGGCTTGCGCGTTCGCGTTAATCCGGACGAATTGCACCCCTGCGGACTGGAATTTCTTTACCAGGTCCTGCACCCGTTCCTCGTACCGGTCAATCCAGGGGCACCGATTGGCCCAGAAGAGAAAGACAGTCCCTTCACGACCGAGGAGATCCGATACAGGGACCGAGGAGCCGTCGAGGCGCTGGAGCTCCGCGTCCATGCGGGGAAGTGTAGCCCCCGGCGAGAGCGGCTGGGGCTGGGCTTGCCCCCATCCTGGGAGAAGAAAGATGGCGAGAAGCACCCCTCCGAGGAGTCGCTTGGAACGAGCAGAGCCGAGAAGTGGAACGACAGACGTCATGGGATCAAAAAACCGTGTAAGAAAAACCGTCCTGTCTTTCTTCAGGGGCCGGCTCCGGTGGAATGCCAGGTCTCATTCCGACGCGAAGGCCGGGATGGGTTGTTCCTCTCTCTGTCCTTGCGATCGGATCCGGAGACCGCCTCGGTCGGGACGCACGCTCCTCACTGCACTAAACATTACAGGACGGGATACAGGCGAATTCGGAATTTCGGCGTGCTTTCAATAGGTTTGCGTGCACGTGCAAATCGAGTAGCGGAAAAAAACAGCTTCAATGTCTGACACGAACATAGAACTGTCCCGTGCTCAGTGGGGATCTCGATTCGGATTCTTGATGGCCATGCTCGGGGCCATGGTCGGGGCCGGAAATATCTGGCGGTTTCCGTACATTGCGGGCGAGAATGGAGGCGGAGCATTCATCCTCGCGTACCTGGTGCTCCTGGTGATTCTCGCCATTCCGGGCCTGATCGCCGAGGTGGCCCTGGGGCGATACGCGGGACGGGGGGTCATCGGGGCGTTCCGGAAGATTGTCGACACGCGAGGCCTGGTGGGACTCGGAGTAGTGGTCCTACTGGTCAACATTGCTCTCATGTCGTACTACTCGCCCGTCGTAGGGTGGACGCTATACTACGCCGTTCACTCCTTGCTCTTCACGTTCACCTCGCCCGGTTTCAGCCCCGAGACATTCTGGCAGGGTTTTCAGGCGAGTCCCGTCCTCACTGTCGGCATGCACACTGCCGTCATGGCCCTCGTGGGCCTGGTGCTCTACTTCGGGGTTCGGCGAGGCATCGAACGGCTCGTGGTCTACGCCGTGCCGGGTCTCATCTTCGCCCTCGTCGCAATCACGATCCGGGCCCTCACCCTTTCGGGAGCCGCCGAAGGGCTGGTATTCACCTTTGACGTCGACTGGGCGGTGCTCTACAGCGGCGAGACCTGGGTCACGGCGCTCGGGCAGGCGCTCTTCTCGACGGGACTCGGCTGGGGCATTGCCCTTACCGTTGGCAGCTATCTGCCCGACTACGACGATATTCCTATTGGGGGCGGGATCTTCACGGTCATCGGGAACTCGAGCATCGGGATTCTTGCCGCCTTTGCGATTTTCCCGATCGTCTTTGCCTTCGACATCAACCCGGCTTCGGGGGCCGACCTCACGTTCGTGTCACTGCCACAGGTCTTCCCCAAGATGGCCGGTGGAGGCCTGTGGGCACTGCTGTTCTTCGTGGGCTTCTTCTTCGCGACCTTTACCTCGGCCGTTCTGATTACAGAGGTGAGCGTTACCACCCTGAACGAGGAGACGACCTTCAGTCGCGAGCAGACCGTCTTCGGCGTCTGCGGCGCCGTGTGGCTCCTGGGCCTTGCAAGCGCGTACTCGGGCGACGTACTGGGCTTTCTTGACTTTGTCTTCGGGAGCTTCGGTCTGCCCCTCGCCACCCTGGCCATCATCGGCGCAGTCGGGTGGGCCCTCACGCCCGAGAAGCTCCGCGTGCTTGAGGTTAACCGAAACGCAGGCCTCTACGTTGGGGCGCTCTGGAATCCGGTCATCCGGTACGTCATTCCTCTGGTGATGACGTTCATCGTCGTCTACTATGCCCTGACCAACTTATTCACGACCCCGTATCGAGTGATCGGCGGCCTCGCCGTGTTTGTAACCTTTCCCGCCATCGGGTACGCTCTGATGAGGTACGTCGAAAGCCGCCGGGCAAAGGCTGTTTCTGAATGACTAACCGTTGCGAACCATGACTGCGCTTCCCGCGGACGTTTGGGCCATGATGATCTTCTGCATTCTGGTCTTTTTCGGCGTGTCGATCTGGGTCCTCGTCTACACGCTGCGACAAGAGGATCGGAAGCTGGAGATTTTCCAGTCGGAGGGAACGATTGACCCGTACTCTCCCCGGGCCCTCCGCGAGCTCCGAGACTGGATCGAGGCTCATCCTGGCGACGCCGACATTGAGGAGGCCCGTGAGAGGTACCAGGACTGCGTCCGGGCCCTCCGGTCAACGAACCGGTCGTTTCACGACTGGTCCGACCAGGACATCCGGCAGCTTGAGGATCTGTAACCAGTGGAAGGGCCAAAACCCGTTCTCAGGGCCCGCCCTCCCCAGCCCGAGAGCCGTGGACATGCCCGGGCGGGTCGGCCTGCCTATCCGGGATCGACGATTTGGCTCGGCTGCGGGTTTTCCTGTGAGCTGGCCTCCGGAGACGACTCGGCATCATCGTCGTTCTGGATGCGTTCGATCACCTCCTCCGCCGCGCTGGCGTAGTCCCG
>NZ_JBDGQQ010000088.1:0-30548 GCF_042218895.1 Salinibacter sp.
CGTCCGTCTCGCGGAGGATGGACGTGCACTCCAGCGCGGGGACGGCGTCACCGGCAACACCGCTCCGGATGCGCTCGGCGTACAGAGGGGCCGTAGAGGATCCCGACCGGCTCCGTCGCCGCCGACTCGACACCGACACGTCCCACTTTCGGAGACGAAGAAACCCACTGAACTGTCCATTTTCGATCTGGCCGGAGATGTGGAGACGGCCAACAGTCAATTCCATCCGCGAGTCGTTCACGTCGACCCGGGCCTTGAAGCGTCCCCGTTGCCGATCGCGCACGATCCCCTGCAGACGGCCGTCCTTCACGGCGATCCGAAAGGTGCCCTGATCGAGGGGAGCGATGCCCGTGACTTGGTACCTCCACGTGCCAATGGCCGCTTCCAGAGCCGCAGGGTTACCTCCGGTGGACTGAGTGGAGGCGCAGCCCCCGGCGAAGACCGCCACAGGCAGCAGGACGACAAGGAACAGTGGAGAAGGGCGGAGACCTCTCATGCCGAGCGAATACTATCTGCGGTCCTAGCGTTTGACGAAGAAAAATGCATGTCAGATCTGACAAAATGTTAAGATTGAATAAGGAGAAAGTTCCAGCACTCTTCCCGCCAGCGTTATTTTCCTGAGAGTCCTTCTCCGCGTGGCGGTCTCCTGCAGGATGAGGCGGGTCCGCCCGAGAATGTCATTCCACACGGTCCGGGGTGCCCGGCGGTCCGAAGAGGGTTCGGTACCGCCGAATTAGGTCGTACGCGGCGATGCCGTAGGCAACGCTCACGTTGAGGGAGATCTTCGCCCCATACTGTGGAATTTCGAGGGCCAAATCCACCACGTCGAGAAGCGCGGGCTCGATGCCCCGAACTTCGTTGCCAACCACGAGTGCCACTGGATAGTCCTCGGCTCTCATCCGACGAGGTCGCCTCGTCTCATCGGTTTGTTCCAACGCGGCAAGGGTGTAGCCGTCGGACCGAAGATCGTGGAGCAGGGGCACTGCCTCGTCGTGCTGGCTCCACTCGACGGTGTCCTGCGCTCCCAGCGCGGTTTTGTGAAGGTCTTTGTGCTCGGGCGTGCCGGTAAATCCGGTGAGGTGCACGTGCTCGATCCGGGCCGCGTCGGAGGTGCGAAACATCGAACCGACGTTGTGGATCGATCGCACGTTGTGGACCACGAGCCGAACGGGATGCTTGGGGAGGGTGGTGACGTCTTCGGGATCTGGGCGCTCGATTTCATCCCAACTGAGCTTGCGCATCTGACAACTGGTGGAGAGGTTTGGAAAAAACCAAGCGACGGGCATCGACGAGAACATCTAGTGCAATTCGCGGCCAAAGCCCCTGTTTCCTAACCACTAACCCTACCGTTCCCCGCCTCTAATGCGAACCGTCCCCCCTCATTGGTACGTTCTCCTGGCCACTGGCCTTCTCGTGATGAGCATTGTGGGCTGTGCGACGCTCCGAGAGGTTTCGAACCTCCGGAAGGTGAATTTCCAGATTGAGCGGGTTTCCCAAACGCGGTTGGCTGGGGTGGACATAACCAATCTCCAGTCGTACGACGAACTGCGCTCGGCGGACGTTCTACGGTTAGGGGCAGCACTATCGGAGGGGGAGCTGCCACTGTCCTTCGTCCTCCACATACAGGCTACTAACCCGGCCTCGAACAACGTCGACGCCCGGCTTACGGAGATGGACTGGACACTGCTCCTGGAGGAAAAGGAAACGGTATCCGGACGGTTCAACCGGGAGGTGGTGTTGCCGCCTGGGAACCCGAAGGACATCTCCCTCCAGATCGAACTCGACCTCATCCGCTTTTTTGACGACAACCTACAGGGTCTGGTGAACATCGCCTCTGCCCTCGCGGGAGACGCACCGCCGCAGACCCTCAAACTCCGCGTTCAACCGACGGTCGACACGGCTCTCGGTCCGCTTCAGTATCCCTCTCCGATTACCGTCGTCAGCGAGGAGGTTGGCGGTACGACCCGGCAGCCATAGTGCCCCTGATTATCCTCTCGGTCGATCTCACCGGCATACGCACAGTGACGTGATTGTTACCATCGACGGCCCGGCCGGATCCGGCAAAAGCACCACTGCCCGGCGCGCCGCGTTCCGCCTCGGATACGTCTACCTCGACACCGGTGCCATGTATCGGGCCGTTGCCCTGGCCTTTCTGCGGGCGGGGGCCGAGGCGACGTCCGAAGGGGCAACCGCCGTCCTGCCGAGCACCGACATAGACGTGCGCTACGAGGCTGACGGCATGCACGTCTTCCTGAACGGGCAGGACGTTACCGACGACCTCCGAACGGCCGAGGTGGGAGGGGTTGTAAGCCAGATTTCGACCCTGGCGCCGGTGCGGACCCACATGGTCGACGAGCAGCGCCGAATCGGCCACGAAAAGGCGGAGGCTCACGGGGGCGTGGTGCTGGACGGGCGTGACACGGGCACCGTCGTCTTCCCGGACGCCGACGTGAAGATCTTCATGGTCGCCGACCTCGACGAGCGGGCCCGGCGCCGGAAGCAGGAGTACGAAGAGGCGGGCCAACAGATCTCACTCGAAGAGGTGCGGGCCGAGATTGAGGAACGAGATCGCCGGGACCGAAACCGGGACATTGCTCCTCTTCGGCGGGCGGAGGACGCCATTCTTCTTGACACCACTGACCGCACGATCGCGGAACAGGTAGCATTTGTCGTAGATCACGTTAAAGCACGTTTTCCTCAGGGAACGTAGACGGCCCGGCCTTATACAACCTCGTCCGTCAAAGTGCGTCCTGACGGCAGCCCCTCCCGGGCTCTTTTCCCTGACGCCAGGTCTGTGTCGCCCAGACGGTGCCGTTTGGGCTTCCGACGCACACGCACATTCCATCTTTCCCTGTCGGAAGGTCAGGTCCGAACAGGTACAAACACACCCGTTGCTGGCACGCGAAACCACCCAGCGCGTCGCAAACCCAAATCACGTATATGGCAGAACAAGAGCAAGTTGCATCAAAGGACGACACACAGAACCCCCCGAACTCTCCCCAATCTGCATCTCCTGCCGAGGAGGCATCGGAGGTCTCTGAGGCCGTCGAGGCGGATCCCGCGGATGGCGAGACGACAGATGCCCCTGGGTCTTCCGATGGGCAGCAAGCCGATGATTCGGAATCGGGCGGAACACCCACCGATTCGCAAACCGATCCGCCGCCCGCCGCGGACGACGAATCTGCGGATGACGAATCCGAGGTTGAGGACCCTCCTCAGGAACCGGGCTTCGTGAGCCGAATCCTGGAAGAGGCCGTCGAGGAGGCCTCCCAGGACCTGGAAATCCCATCCGGTGACGAGGCTGAGGTTGATGTCTCTGAATTCGAGGAGCCCGTCCGCACCGTCTCGCCCGACGAGTTGGAGCGAACGGAGGAGGCTCAAGGATTCATGGGAGAGACCCACGGCCAGACTGTCTCTCTCGATGAGCTTGAGGGGGATCAATCGTCGCAGAGGGACGATCCGGTCTACGATCAGTTCCGCGAAGTCGTCGACGAAACGTCCATCGACGTCCGGGAGCAGGACATCGTGGAGGGCCGTGTGCTCCGCGTTGACGAGGACTTTGTGGTCATCGACATCGGGTACAAGAGTGACGGGATCGTTCCCCGTGGTGAGTTCGACGAAATCCATCCCGGTGATACCGTTGAGGTCTATCTGGAACTGAAGGAAGACCGGGACGGACAACTGGTCCTGTCGAAAGAGCGGGCCGATGAGGTCCGGCGCTGGCGACGAGTTGAAGAGATCTACGAGAACGAGGAGGTCGTGGAGGGCGAAATTGTCCGCCGCATCAAGGGAGGAATGATCGTGGAGCTCTTCGACGGCATGGAGGCCTTTCTGCCCGGCTCGCAGATCGACGTGCGCCCGGTTCGCGACTTCGAGTCGTACCTGGGCCAGCGAATGGAATTCAAGATCGTCAAGCTCAATCCGGAGAACGACAACATCGTCGTTTCCCACCGGGAGCTCATCGAGCACGAGCTTGAGGAGCAGCGACAGGAGATTCTTGAGGAGCTCGAGGTTGGTCAGGTCCTCAAGGGCACGGTCAAGAACATCGTCGACTTTGGCGTCTTCATCGACCTCGGCGGTGTCGACGGGCTCCTGCACATCACGGATCTCTCCTGGGGACGCGTTTCCCACCCGAGCGAGATCGTCGAGCTCGATCAGGAGCTTGAGGTGGTCGTCCTCGACTACGAGGAAGAACGCCAGCGCATCTCACTGGGCCTGAAACAGCTCCAGGACCATCCCTGGGACAAGGTTGGGGACAAGTACGAGGAGGGGGACGTCGTTGAGGGCAAAGTCGTCTCGATTACCAACTACGGGGCGTTTGTCGAGATCGAGAAGGGCATTGAGGGACTCGTCCACATCAGCGAAATGTCGTGGACGCGCCACATCGAGCATCCCAGCCAGATGGTGTCGCTCGGGCAGGTCGTCGACGTCAAGATCCTAAACATTGATGAGGACGAGCAGAAGATTTCCCTCGGGATGAAGCAGCTGGAGCCCGATCCCTGGGAGGGAATCAGCGATCGGTATCCGGCCGGCACGGTGCTCACCGGAACGGTCCGCAACATCACCAACTTCGGCGTCTTCGTCGAGATTGAGCCGGGAATCGACGGGCTCGTGCACGTTTCGGACCTGTCCTGGACGAAGAAAATTCGCCACCCGGGTGACATGGTGGAGGAGGGGCAGGAGCTCGACGTGGTGATTCTGAACATCGACGAGGACCGGCGCCGGATCTCCCTTGGTCACAAGCAGGTGAAGACTAATCCGTGGGACCAGTTTGCGGACGCTTACGAGGAGGGCAACGACACCACCGGCGAGGTTGTCCGCGTGGAGGACAAGGGCCTCGTCGTACAGCTTCCGCTCGACGTGGAAGCGTTCGTTCCGGGGAGCGAACTCAAGAATGGCCCGGACGGGTTCAAGAACCACTACCATCAGGGCGATGAGCTTGACCTCCAAGTGATCCGCTTCGACAAGGATCAGAAAGACATCGTCCTCAGCGAAACCGCGAAGGAAGAAGCAGAGCGCGAAGAAGAGAGGGAGGAAGAAGAGCGCGAACGCCGCGAGAAGGAGCGCGAACGCCAGGAGGCTGTTCGCGACCACCAGGAAGAGACCGAAGAGGAGCCGGCGACCGGTCCCACTACGCTCGGCGAACTCTCTGGACTGGCTGACCTCCGACGCGAAATGGAAGAGGAGGAGTCCGAGTCCCGCGAAGCGGTCGAGCAGGCCGAGCAGGCCGCTCAGGAGGTCACGTCTGAGGCTGAGGAAGAAGAGGAAGAGGAGGCCGAGGATCCCTCCGAGACCGAAGCCGACGAAGACCTCCAATCCGAGCCTGAGTTCGTCGAGACGGACGGCTTCCCGGACGGCTTTCCCCGCACCGGCCGCCTTGAGAACACAGGCGTATCCTCGTTGGCTGAGCTCCGCGAGGTCGACGACCTCGAGGATCTCTCTGGCATTGGCCCCGCCTACGCGGAAGAGATCTCCGACGCCCTCGAAGAATACGATGACACCGGTTCGGTAAGCAGCTAGTTCAAGACTGCCTCCGCTCCGATCTTTTCAGCGAGTACGGTCTGCAAGGGACGGCTTCCCCTCTGGAAGCCGTCCCTTTTCTTTCGTTCGCACAGCAACGCCACTTGGTCTCTCGAAAAGCAGGGCCGTACTCGCCCCAAGGAAACCAGCTCACGCTACTTTTCTGAGCAGACGCCCACACGTTCTATGGAGGACAACCAGGAATACCTGCCCAGCGCCAGCAATTCCATCACGGTGCGACTAATGATCGAGAATCGCCCCGGGATGCTCGCGAAGGTGACCTCGGCAATCGGAGAATACGGGGGTAACATCGGGGCCATCGACATCGTGCGGGCCGGGGAGGAGGAGCTTGTGCGGGACATTACGATCAATACCCGAAGCGACGAGCACGCCCAGACGATCGTCGAAGAAGTCCAGGGAATCGATGGTGTCGAGGTGGTCAACGTCTCCGACCGGACGTTTCTCCTCCACCTGGGAGGGAAGCTGGAAGTAGAGAGCAAAACTCCCCTCCGCACCCGTGATCAGCTCTCGATGGCTTACACACCGGGAGTGGCGCGGGTCTGCGAAGCCATTCACGAAAGTCCGGAGGACACACATCGCCTGACGATTAAGAGCAACACTGTGGCCGTCGTGTCCGACGGCACGGCGATTCTCGGACTTGGCGATCTGGGATCCGGGGCCGCAATGCCGGTGATGGAGGGAAAGGCACAGCTTCTCAAGGAGTTTGCGGACGTAAATGGCTTTCCGGTCTGTCTCGACACCACGGGGGTCGACGAGATCGTCGAAACAGTGCGGCGAATTGCCCCGGCGTTTGGCGGGATTAATCTAGAGGACATTGCGGCCCCTCGCTGCTTCGCCATCGAAGAACGGCTCAAGGACGAGCTGGACATCCCGGTCTTCCACGACGACCAGCACGGCACGGCTGTCGTGACCGTTGCGGCCCTCCTCAACGCGCTACAGGTCGTCGACAAGCGTCTCGACGAAATTAAGGTCGCCATGGTGGGCATCGGGGCCGCCGGAACGGCAGTTACGGAGATGCTTCTGCAAATGGGCGTTGAGCAAATCGTAGGGGTCGACCGGCAGGGCGCCGTCACGGCAGAGCGGGACGATCTCAGCGAGGCAAAGCAGGAATATGTTGAAATGACGAACCCCTCCGGGGACGACCGCACCCTGTCTGATGCCGTTGAGGGAGCCGACGTGTTTATCGGGCTTAGCGGACCGGGCGTTCTTGACGTGGACGACCTCAAGAAGATGGCTCAGGAGCCAATTGTATTTGCGATGGCGAACCCGAAGCCCGAAATCATGCCCGAAATTGCCTATCCGCACGTTGCGGTCATGGCGACGGGGCGCAGCGACTATCCGAATCAAATCAACAATGTGCTCTGCTTCCCGGGGCTGTTCAAGGGCGCGCTGGACTGCCGAGCCACCGACATTACCGATGAAATGAAGATTGCGGCCGCCGAGGCCATCGCCGACACGATTGACGACCGCAGTTTGACTGCCGACTACATCATTCCGAGCGTGTTTGACAAAGAGGTCGTCACACGGGTCTCGGAGGCTGTCTCCCAGACGGCAAGAGACGGGGGCGTGGCCCGTAAGCGAACGTAAGCCGCTACCGAGAGCATCCTGACTCCAAGTGACACAGGCGCGGCGCAGCCATGCCTTCGAACCGTGGTGCCCATCCCGAGGATGCTGAGCAGTTCGGTCCCTCTCAGTGGCCCCGGCTCCGGGCCGCCGTGCGGGACCTGTCGTGGCTATGCACTCGGGGATACGGGCGGTCGTCGGCACGGGAGCTCGTTGGGAATCGGTATCGCCTGAAGCGCCGCCAACGAAACGCTGTGGGTCGCTCCGCCTGCAGCGACAGTGCTCGCGCTCGTCGTCTCCAGACCCGGGTTCAGCCCCGGGAGGCTGCAGGGCAGCGGGTTGACATCGATGCCTTCAATGTTCTCATCACCATTGAAGCCGCGCTTGGGGGCGCGTACCTCTTTGTAGGCCGGGACACAGCGTACCGGGACGTGAACCCGCTAAGGGGGACCTACCGCGTCGTTCGTCAAACCGACCCTGCCATCTCACTCCTGGCCGATACGCTCCAGGCCTTAGCCCCGAAGAACACCGTCTGGCACCTCGATCAGTCCGTGTCGAACGTAGGACGGGTGAAGGCGAAGCTCGAAGACAGGACCGCCTCCTGGACCGTCGTCGTGAGGGACAACGTCGACGACGTGCTTTGCGAATCAGAGAGTCTGGTCGTGACGAGTGACAGCGCGGTCCTTGACGCGGGGGGCTCCTGGATACCGCTCGGAGCCCTCGTCCACGCCCGACACATTCCCGACGCCAATCTGGTGGACCTGCGCCCCGACGGTGAGCGGTCCAAGATCTTGAGGTCGACCCGGCCGAAGTAACATCGCGGTGGAAAAGGCGGCTTTCCGCAGGGGCGACTCAACGTCTGTGACTCGCACACACCCCAATCATCAAAAATGGCCACTGTTGTAACGTACCTGCTGGTTTCTAACCCCGATGATCCAGAAGCCGTGCGCGTACACCCGACCCTCGAGAATCACAATTTCGAACCCCATCCGATAGAAGAAACGGAGGAGAGTGACGCACTACCGGCACTGCGATTCGCCGTCGCAGGTGCACTGGAAGATCGCACGAGTCTAGAGGCCCCATGTAGACAGTTGTCGTCGGACTTTCCGGAAGCTACCGTCACGTTGTGCGAGGTAGAGGAACGATTCGATCAAGTCGAGCACCTCAAGTCCGTCGTGTTCATTGGCGGTCGACGAGCGGGTGAGATCGAGCACGGGTATGTGCTGAATGTCGGCACATAGTCTTCCGTCCACATCAGCACTGATGGGAAGGAACATTAACGTGGACTACACTTGACTCAGCGATGAGAGGTTTAGACATCGTATGAAAGAGGACAAAGGCAGGAACCGTCCGTCTCCTGTACAATTATCCTGTCAGAGAGTCCCCATCAATGATCATATTGAAAACTATGGAAGCGGATTTTCAGATGGAGGTAAAAGATAAGGAAGAGGCCGAGCGTGAACTTGGAGCTGGTGGTGGGCGAGGACGCACGTCCAGATACGAGCCCGTTGCTCAGAAATGGAGTGAGATCGATGAAGACGAATCGATTGTGCTTTCCGACCTTGAGAAGAATGACATCCAGAACCTGCGGAACCTCCTTTACCGTCGGTTCGGAAAGGAAAACGTGATCGTTCGCTCCGCTCAGCAGGAGGACGACACCTTCAAGGCCGTCGTCCGGAACCGAGAAGGGAATGAGTATCTCCGGGACGACGAGTAGATCGCAGGAAAACGGTCCGTTCCACTCCGCCGGACGAAGGGAGGCTGCGGAAGAAGAAAACGGGTGGTGACGTCGATCACCACCCGCTGGTCTCCCTCGCACCGCTACAGAATCGCTCAGTCTTCCACTGAGTCCATCTGGGCTTTTTGTAGCTGGCCGGAGTAGTCGATGTAGATCGTTTTGTGCTCCGTCCAGAACTCGAAGGCGGCGTAGCCCCCGTCACGCGTCCCATTTCCTGTGCCTTTTACCCCCCCGAAGGGCATGTGCGCCTCGGCCCCAATCGTTGGGCCGTTGACGTAGGTGATGCCTGCTTCGAGGTCACGCATGGCCCGAAAGCTTTTCTGCACATCTTCGGTGTAGATCGAAGATGACAGGCCAAACTTCGTGTTGTTCGCTACGTCGATGGCCTCCTCGTAGGAGCTTACCTTGAAAACGGAGAGCACCGGGCCGAAGATTTCCTCCTGTGCGATCGTCATGCTGGGCGTGACGTCCGTGAAGAGCGTAGGCTCGAAGAAGTGGCCGTCGAGGCCCTCCACGGTGGTTGGGGAGCCTCCCATCTCAAGGGTGGCCCCCTCCTCCTCACCGACCTCTACGTAGTGGGCTACCTTCTCCGCGGCGGCCTGGTTAATGAGAGGACCCACGTCGGTCCCCTCGTCGTTCCCATCCCCAAGGACGAGCGTTTCGGCTTCGTCCCGGATCATGTCCACGAACTGGTCATGGATTTCTTCGTGGCAGATGAGCCGGCTCGTCGCCGTGCAGCGCTGTCCCGTTGTGCCGAACGCCCCCCAGATGGCTCCCTCCAGTGCGAGGTCGAGATCAGCGTCGTCCATGACGATCATTGGGTTCTTCCCCCCCATTTCGAGCGACACGGGCTTGTTCAGGCGACCACAGGTTTCGGCGATGGAGGTGCCCACCTCGTAGGAGCCGGTGAACCCGATGGCGTCCACCTTGGGATGCTCAACGAGCGCCCTTCCGGCCTCGTCGGCCCCGTGAACCACGTTGATGACCCCGTCCGGAATCCCGGCGTCGATCAGGGTCTGCACGAAGCGTAGTCCGCTGTGCGGGGCGTCCTCACTGGGCTTGAACAGAATGGTGTTGCCGGCGGCTAGGGCGGGAAAAATCTTCCAGGAGGGAACGGCTACCGGAAAATTCCAGGCCGTAATGATGCCGCAGACGCCGAGTGGGCGGCGAATTGCCATGTTCATCTTGTCGGGCAGTTCGCTCGGGACGGTCGTGCCAAAGAGCCGCCGCGTTTCGCTCGCTGCATAGTAGGCCGTGTCGATGGCCTCCTGGACATCGCCCTTGGTTTCAAAGAACGGCTTGCCCATCTCACGGGTCATCGACTGGGCAATGTCTTCCTTCCGCTCCGCAAGAAGGTCGCCGGCCACTCGGAGGATTTTCCCTCGGGAAGGGGCGGGCGTGCGACTCCAATCGCTGAGGGCATTCTGCGCAGCCTCAGCCGCTTCGTCAATGTCGGCCGGACCCGAGTCCGGAAAGTGCCCGATGAGATCGCTGGGGGCTGCCGGGTTTCGGTTTTCGAAGGTCTGACGAGAGGATGCTTCCCTCCAGTCGCCATTGACGTAATTTTCGAACGTGTCAGGCATGGGACGAATCGAGATTTGGTGAGGACCATCGAGAAAGTGCCAATCGTCTCAAACCTAGCTGCCGTCGGGGCCAAATTACAATCCCTGAGAGATCGACCTCGGTTGGGAGCACCTACGTTGAGGGGAACGCATCTGGGTTGCATTGAACTGAGGAAGGGACCGGTCGGATGGTGAACCTCCCCGAATTGATGGAGTACGTATGCCTGCTGACAGTCCACGCAAACTTTTCGGAGACGCGCTTTCCTCATGGCTTCCCCCACGGCAACCCTAGATCTCGGTTCCTACGTGTCGGAACGGGTGCAGGAGACGCCCCCAAGCGGCATCCGGCGGTTCTTCGACATTGCCGCGACCATGGACGACGTAATTTCCCTCGGCATCGGGGAGCCTGACTTTGTATCTCCGGACCCAGTGCTCGACGCAGGAATCGAGTCCCTGGAGGCGGGGCGCACAAACTACACCTCCAACGCAGGGATCGCAGAACTCCGAGCGCTGATTGCTGCAGACTACGAAGAGCGGTTTGGCCTTTCCTACGATTCCGAAGGAGAAGTCCTCGTCACGGTCGGTTGTAGCGAGGCCATGCAGCTGGCCATGCAGGCGCTCCTCGATCCCGGCGACGAAGTGTTAATTCCAGAGCCGTGCTTCGTCTCGTACGGGCCCGCCGCGCGCTTTGCAGGGGGCTCGGTCGTGCACGTCCCCACGTCCGTGGAGAATGACTTTCAGGTAACGGCCGCGGATATCGAGCCCCATCTGACGGAGCGGTCGAAAGTGCTGTTTATCGGGTATCCCAATAATCCAACAGGGGCTGTGCTGCGGCGGGAGACCCTAGAGGAGATCGCGCAGCTTGTCGTCGAAAACGATCTCATGGTTGTTTCCGATGAGATTTATGACCAGCTCATTTACGGGAAGGCTCATGAGCGAGGGCACGTGTGCGTCCCCTCGGTCCGGGGGCTCCGCGCCCGAACGGTCCTCCTGGGAGGGTTTTCCAAAAATTACGCGATGACAGGCTGGCGCATCGGGTACGCCTGCGCTCCCGAGCCCCTCCTGCAGGCGATGCACAAGGTGCATCAGTACATGATTATGAGCGCGCCCACGGTGGCGCAGGAGGGGGCCATTGCGGCCTTGCGCGAGAGCCGCGATGCGGTAGAGGAGATGAGGCAGAGCTACGACGAGCGCCGACGCACCATTGTTGATGGCCTAAACGAAGCGGGTCTCCCTACCTTCGAGCCGGAGGGGGCGTTTTACTGCTTTCCCGACATCACCTCCACGGGGTTCTCCTCTGAAGAGTTTGCCCAGACGTTGCTCGAGGAAGAAAAGGTGGCCTGCGTGCCGGGAACGGCGTTCGGGCCCAGCGGAGAAGGGTACGTACGGTGCTCGTACGCCACAGGGCTTGCCGAAATCGAGGAGGCCCTTTTTCGAATCAAGCGGTTCGTAGCGCGCCACGGAGACTAGCAGAACACAGTGGGGCTGGAGTCGCCGAACACCCCTTCCACGTTCCCCCTTTCGACGAAACAGCCCAAGGCTCCTCCGGAAGACGGCAACGCCCCAGCCCTCAGTTTGGCGTTGGACTGCACGGTAGAGAGAGGCAACCCCTCTGATTTCTGTGGCACAGGGAGAAGCAGCCCTGAACTGCGTTCCCTGTTGCCCATTGTATACGAGGCCACACTCACTCCGACTGTCATCGAACCAACTTCCTTTTTGCGATGAAGAAATACACAGAAGAGGATCTTGAACGTCTTGCCGAGCGCGTAGAGGCGCTCGGGGGCTATCTTTGACATAGAGGGCCGCCGTGTAACGATCGAGGAGCTGAACCAGGAGCGGATGGAGCCCGGCTTCTGGGACGATCCGGATCGGGCGCGCGAGATCGAACAGCGCATTGCCCGCGAGAAGGAGTGGATTGAGGCCTGGGAAGACGTGAAGGAGCAGGCCGAAGACATCGAGACTCTCCAGCTCCTCGCCGAGGAAGAGGACGAAGACCTTGAGGCCGAGATTTTTGCGGAGGCCGAAGTACTAGAGGAAAAGCTCGATCGACTCGAGCTCCAGAGCCTCCTCGATGGCCCCGATGATACCCGAGACGCGATTCTGACCATCAACCCGGGGGCGGGCGGGACCGAAAGCCAGGACTGGGCGGAGATGCTGCTTCGCATGTACATGCGCTGGGCCGAAGAGAAAGGGTTTGACTTCGAGCTGCTTTACGAGCGGCCAGGGGAAGAAGCGGGGATTAAGAGTGCAACCCTCAACATAAAGGGGGAGTACGCCTACGGGCTTCTCAAGAGTGAGGGGGGCGTTCACCGCCTAGTCCGCATCTCCCCCTTCGACTCGGACAGCCGACGGCACACCTCGTTTGCCAGTGTCTTCGTCTATCCGGAAGTGGACGACACCATTGACGTTGACCTCAGCGAGGGCGACATCGAGCTTCAGACTTTTCGTTCGGGGGGGAAGGGCGGACAGCACGTCAACAAGGTGGCGACTGGCGTTCGGCTCATCTGGACTGGTACACTCTCCAACGACGAGGAGGTGACCATCCGCGCCGAATGCACGGAGGAGCGGAGTCAGATGCAGAATCGGCGTCGTGCCCGCAAGATGCTGCGAAGCCGGATCTACCAGGCAGAGCGTGAGATCCAGGAGCAGGAGAAGGAAAAACTGGAGAGCCAAAAGAAAAGCATTGAGTGGGGGAGTCAAATTCGGTCATATGTGCTCCACCCGTATACGGTGGTCAACGACCACCGCACCGAAACCAAAATCAACGACGCGGAGAGTGTCCTCGACGGAGACATAGATCCGCTCATCAAGGCCTACCTGCTGCAGGGGAAAAAGGACAGAGACGCTTCGCCTGCGTAGAGCGCCTCCCGGCCGGGCGCTTTTTGAGAACCGTGTGCGGCGGTCTCCCCCCGAGAAGAGGCTTTCGTAGCAACGGCACTGAGAAACAACGACACGTGAAGAGCATTCACCAAACGATTATGCCGATACCAAAGCTGCGCTGACCACGGTCAGCGCGGAAAGGTGGCCGCAGGCGCCACCTTTTCGTACTCATGCCAACTGCCGACCTCCTAGTCGGCAAAGCGGCGCCGGAAAGCGGGCGTCGTGCTGGGCGCTCGTCCCGCCTGTCGGGTCGAGCGCTTTTCTGCAGCGTGCTCATTCTCGATATTCGACGCCCCGCGGTCGTGAATTCCACTCAGCAACGCATTGCCGATCGAGTCCGTGGCCTCACTGAGGAGGTCATCGTTGGGACTGATTACTTTCTCGTCGATGTCGATGTCCGCGGTCACAAAGGGACGCGCGTCGTGGAGGTGTACATCGACTCCGAGGGGGAAATGGGCCACGACGACCTCGCCCTGATCAGCAAGGAGGTCGGGTTTTTGCTCGATGTGGAGGATGTGGTTGATGGAAGCTACAAGCTGGAGCTTTCCTCACCCGGGATTAAGCGACCCTTGACGATGCCGCCGCAATACCGAAAGAACGTTGGGCGCACGTTGCGCGTACGTTTTGAGGATGAAGACGCGGAAGAAATCGTCGTGGGAGACCTGAAGGACGCAAACGACGAAATGATTGAACTCGAACTTCCTTCGGATGAACGCCTTCGCCTACCCTACACGGCGATCAGGCAGGCGCGGGTTGAGCTGCCCTGGTAGAGTGGCACGCCCAGGGGCGGGCCCGGCCGGCGGACGTACTTCTTCACAGACGAGACGGACCATGCAAAGCGAAGACTTGATCTCCTCCTTCGGGGAAATCGCCCGGTCCAAGGACATGGACCGGGACACGCTTCAGATCATCGTCGAGGACGTGTTTCGGGCGATGCTTCGGAAGCGGTACGGAGCAGATGAGGCCTTCGAAATCATCTTCAATCCCGATCAGGGGGACATCCAGATCATCCACGTCCAGGAGGTCGTTGGGGACTGGAATCTCGTAGATCCCGTCACGGAAATCACGCGTTCCGACGCCAAAAAGATCGACGAGAGTTTTGACGTCGGGGACGAGGTGGCCAGCGAGCTGGACATCAGCGAATTCGGGCGCCGGGCTGTGATGACGGCTCGACAGACCTTTCGTCAGCGCATCCGCGACATCGAGAAGGAACAGGTGTATCAGGAGTACACCGACCTCATCGGGGAAATTGTTGTCGGTGAGGTCTACCAGGTCCGCCAGCACGAGACGCTCCTGATGCACGAAGATACCGAACTCGTGCTGCCCCGCGACGAACAGATACCTGGAGACCACTATCGGAAAGGGAACATGCTCCGGACCGTCGTGAAGGAAGTCCGCCGGGATGCCGGCAGTGACCCGCAGGTGGTCGTGAGTCGGACCTCTCCCGTCTTCACGGAGCGCTTGTTCGAGGTGGAAGTGCCCGAGGTTCACGATGGCATCGTCGAAATCAAAAAAGTGGCCCGGATTCCGGGCGATCGTGCCAAGGTGGCGGTGACGAGCCACGACGAGAAGGTGGATCCGGTTGGGGCCTGCGTGGGGGTCAAAGGAGTGCGAATCAATGCGGTTGTTCGGGAGCTCTCGAACGAGAACATCGACGTGATGGAGTGGTCGGATGACCCGGAGGAGCTCATTGCCCGTGCGCTGTCGCCGGCCGAGCCGACCAGTGTTGCCCTGAACGAAGATGCCGATCCTCCCCGCGCCCGCGTGGAGGTGGCCGCCGACGAAGTTAGCCAGGCCATCGGAAAACGGGGCGTTAACATCAAACTGGCATCGCGACTGACGGGCTACGAGATTGACGTCTACCGCGAGATTCCCCCGGACGAGGAGGACATCGACATCGAAGAGTTCGGCGATGAGCTCACGGCCGAAACGATCGAGAAGCTCAAGCACATTGGCTGCGATACTGGGAAGGCCGTGCTCGAACTGTCGGCCGATGCGTTGTCCCGGCGTGCCGACCTGGACCGAGAGACTGCCGAGCGCGTTCTAGACATTATCGAGACCGAATTTGAGAAGGGGCCTGGGATCATCGAGGCCATTCGGCAGGGCCGCTTTACGGTGGAGTCCGTGCGGGCTCCGGGGGCTGCCGAAGGAGGAGGCACCGCTCCCGCCGAATCTTCGGCTGGACAGCCTGCCGCCAACGGATCGCAGGACACCCCGGATGAATCGGAGGCTTCAGATGACGCTGCCGCCGAAGCGCCGGTTGATGAGCAGCGGGCTGCGGATGCGGAATCTGATGCACCCGCCGCAGACACAGAACGGGAGCCGGACGTGGAACCGACAGGAGCGGACGGGGCCCCCGACACCGTCGTCGAGGAGGACGACTCCGACTCCACAGCGTCAAGCAGCGAGGACACGGCGGACGAGCCCGGGGGGCCCGAAGCGTCGGAGACAGAGGCCTCGTCCCCAGAGTCGAGTTCCGTTGAGGAGGAATCAGAAGTCAAGCCGTAGCGTTCTATACAGAGGCGAGCACCCGTCGCCTCGACCGTTGATCCAGCAATAACACACCCTATATGGCGACAGCTGAACAGGATACATTCGAGAAGCGACTGTTCAAGGTAGCGCGTGACCTCAACGTCTCCACCGATCGCGTCGTTGAGTTCCTTGAGGACGAAGGCTACGGAGACGCGCTTACAGGCACGGGCTTCAATGCTTCGATTGTCGATGAGGAAGCCTACCTTGTCTTGCGGAACGAGTACGCCGACGACGCAGAGGTGGCTGCCCGCATCCGGGAACTCCGCTCCCAGAAGGACGAAGGGCCGCAGCGAGACGAGGTTGCGACCCTCGATGAGGAGCAAGAGGCGGAGCCGGAACCGACGGAAGAATCTGCCGAGGCAGAGGAACCGTCCGTGGTCGAGGAGGAGGAAGAACCCGCCGGGGAGCCCGCAGCGCAGGAACCGGATACGACGGAAGAAGAGACGACCGAAGAAGCGAAGGTCGACGAGGAGGCCGCAGAGGCCGAAGCCACCGACGAGGCCTCTCAAGAAGCTCCGGCCGTATCGGAGGATCGCACCGAGGACCCGACGGTTGTCGAAGAGCAGACTGCGGACGAGGAACTTGCGGAGGACGGGGCTCCCGCGGCCGAGCCAGAAGCGGACGTAGAAGAACCGACTGAGCCAGAGTCTGAGACCCCGCCCGAGGCGGAGACAGACGAAGAGGCTCCGGCGGAAGCTGAGGCCGAAGGCGAAGCGCCCGAAGCGACCGAACCCCCCGACACTGAATCGGTCGAAGCGGAGGCCACCGAGTCCGTCGAAGAGGAGGCCCAGCCCGTCCCTGAGGAAGAGGAGCCCGAGCCTGAGCCGACCGCCGAGGCAGGTGAGGTCGAGGAGCCCCCCGAAGAGGGCGAGGACGGTCCCTCCGAAGTGCCTGCCGAAGAGACGCCCGAGGCCGCCCCTGAGGAAGAAGTCGTCGAGACGCCCGACGCAGAGGCCGCTGACACGTCAACCAGTGCCCCTGCAGAGGAGGCTGAGGACCAGGAGGGCGCCTCCGATGACGAGGAGGACACGATAAGGGCTGGCCGGTATCACCTGAGCGGCCCACAGGTTGTGGGCAAGATGGAGGATGAGCAGCTCCAGCGCCCGCGCCGGAAGCGAAAACGCAAGCGGAAAGAGAAAGAAGAGGAACAGGAGAAGCAGGAGGAAGAAGAGGAAAAACAGAAACAGAAGAAAAAGAAACAGAAGAAGCAGAAGAAAACGCAGAAAGGAGGGCCCGACGAAGAAGATGTCGAGCAGACCATTCAAGAAACGCTCCAGGAGCTGGAGCAGGGGGCCAGTCGTGAGCGTCAGCGTCGGCGTCGACGCCGGCGCGAGCGACACGAGAGGCAGCGCCAGCGGGAGCGAGAGCGAGAGCGAAGGCGAGAAAATATCCTCGAGGTCACCGAGTTCATCACGACTGGCGAGCTCGCGAACCTCATGGGCGAGCCCGTCAGCGACGTGATCGATGTGCTGTTCGACGCGGGCATGATGGTGTCCGTGAACCAGCGACTCGATCGGGAAACGATTGAGTTCGTTGCCGACGAGTACGGAATGGAGATCGAGTTTGTCGCAGAGCGAGGGCAGGAGGCCGTCGAGGTCGAAGAGGACGAGCCGGAAGATCTCGAACCTCGCGCACCGGTCGTCACGGTGATGGGGCACGTCGATCATGGAAAAACGTCGCTTCTCGACTACATCCGCAACGCCAACGTCGTGGCGGGGGAGGAGGGAGGAATCACCCAGCACGTTGGGGCGCACTACGTGGAGCTCACCGGTCACGACGACGAGGCCGTCACCTTTCTCGACACCCCCGGCCACGAGGCCTTTACGGCGATGCGGGCCCGCGGCGCCAAGGCCACCGACATCGTGATTCTGGTGGTGGCCGCCGACGACTCCGTGATGCCCCAGACGAAGGAGGCCATCAACCATGCGCAGGCCGCCGATGTGCCCATCGTGGTAGCGATTAACAAGATGGACAAGCGCGAAGCGGACCCCGAAAAGGTCCGCGCCGAACTCGCAGACCACAATGTGCTTGTCGAGGAGTATGGGGGCGACGTTCAGGCCGCAGAGGTGTCTGCGGAGACCGGAGAGGGAATCGACGACCTGCTGGAAAAGGTCGTCCTCCAGTCCGAAATTATGGAGCTACAGGCGAACCCGAACCGTGAGGCCTCTGGCGTTATCATCGAAAGTCGCCTGGAGAAAGGGCGCGGCAACGTGATCACCGTCCTCGTTCAGAACGGAACCCTCGAAACGGGCGACGCCTTCCTCGCTGGCATCCACAGCGGCCGGGTGCGGGCCATGTTCGACGAGCGGGACAATCGTGTCGAGTCCGTTGGGCCCTCGCAGCCTGCTCTCGTGCTTGGATGTGATGGGTCCCCTGATGTGGGCGACCAGTTCGTCGTCATGGAAAGTGAAACTGAGGCACGCGAAGTGGCCCAGGAGCGCCAGCGTATCCACCGCGAGCAGGAGCTGCGCCGACAGAGTCAGGTCTCCCTGGACCAGGTCAGCCGTCGCATGGCCGAGGGGGAATTCCACGAACTCAACCTCATCATCAAGGCCGACGTGGGCGGATCTGTTGAGGCTCTCTCCGACGCCCTGCTGAAACTCAAGACTGACGAGGTGGCCGTCAGTATCATCCACACCGGGGTTGGGGCCATCTCCGAGAGTGACGTCATGCTGGCCCGGGCCTCCGACGCCATCATTATCGGCTTTCAGGTCCGGCCCACCTCGGGGGCACGCGAAGCAGCTCAGCGCGAAGATGTCGACATCCGCACGTACTCGGTAATCTACTCCGCCATCGAGGATGTTCGGGACGCCCTCGAGGGGCTCCTCTCGCCCGAGCGGCGCGAAGAGATGAAGGGACGTGCCGAGGTGCGCGATACCTTCAAGGTCCCAGACGTGGGCATGGTGGCCGGATGCTACGTCAACGAAGGCACCATTGGCCGCAACCACAAGGTGCGCGTCGTGCGCGATGGAGTCGTGGAGTACGAGGGCGAAGTGGGCTCCCTTAAGCGCTTCGAGGAGGACGTCAAGGAAGTGCAAGAGGGCTACGAGTGTGGCCTATCGATCGAAAACTTCGACGACATAAAGACCGGGGATGAGCTTGAGGCCTACGTGGTAGTCGAGGAGAAGCGGGAGCTTGAGGTCTAAGACTTCTGTCCCTCCGGGAAGCCCCCTTCAGGCCTACCCCGCTACGGCTCATCCTGACGAACCTCCTAGACAATGAGCATTCATACCGAACGCATCTCGGAGCTGGTTCGGCGAGAGGTTGCCCGCATCCTGCAGCGGGAGTACTCGGATCAGCTCCAGCCGATGGTCACGATCACTCGCGTCCGAGTCACGGGCGATCTGTCGATTGCTTACGTGCACGCCAGCGTGCTGGGGGATACCTCCGAGGAGCGCAAAGCAACCTTTAAGCAACTCAAGGCCCTCACCCCCGAGATCCGAGAGCAACTGGCCTCCCGGATCCGGCACCAAGTCCGCGAGATTCCGGAGCTGGAGTTCTTTCTCGACGAGGCGCTGCAGAAGGCGAAGCGCATGGAAAACCTCTTCGACCGCATCCGTGAGGAGCGGGAACGGCGAACCGAGGACTCAGGAAATTCCGCCGAGGACGTAGAGTAATTCCGGATTGTCGGACTGACAGCGATTACGAGACGTGCCTTCCGCTGCGGCTCAGCGTGACATTCCGCCCGAGATGGTGTTCACGCCTCCGAGTCTGCCAGAGGATTGGACGGACGGAGCGATCCTGCCGGTGGACAAGCCAAGGGGGCTTCCGTCCTTCAGCGTTGTAGAGCAGATCCAGGACGGAACTGGCGTTCAGACGGTGGGTCATGCGGGAACGCTCGATCCACTGGCTACCGGTCTGCTCATCGTGCTTGTGTCCCGTCCGGCCACCCGGCTTCAGGAGGCCTGCATGCACCTGCCGAAGACGTACGAGGCGACCCTTCGGCTTGGGGAAGTCACCCCCTCCCTTGACGCCGAAACTGAGGTTGTGGAACGACAAGACCCCTCAGAAATCACGCGCTCGGACCTGGAGGAAGTCCGGGAGTCGTTCCTCGGCGTTATTCAACAGGTCCCGCCCATGTATTCGGCGGTCAAGGTCGACGGGGAGCGGCTCTATGAGAAAGCGCGCCGGGGGGAGACGGTTGACCGGCCTCCCCGGCAGGTTCGCATCGACCGCCTCGAGCTGACCGAGTGGACGTCTCCGGACCTCACTGTTCGTGTGAAGTGCTCGAAAGGGACGTACATCCGGGCGCTAGCGCGAGACCTGGGGGATGCGCTGGACGTCGGCGCACACCTCGTGGCGCTTCGCCGGACCGCCATCGGCCCGTACGTGGTGGAGGAGAGCTGGGCGATGGAGACGCTCGAGGACATGCTGTCTTAGGACGATCCGATCCCGCTTATGAGGTGTGAAATTGGATGGGACGAAATCACCCATGATGACCAATCGATCGTCACGGTCGGAACGTTCGACGGCGTTCACCGCGGCCATCAGGCGATCATCGACTATCTGCAGCAGCGTGCCCGTGAGCAGTCGGGCCTGAGCACGCTCGTCTCGTTCGATCCCCACCCCCGAGCAGTCGTGCACGACGATGACGTGCCCCTGCTCACGACAGTCGCCGAGCGGGCCGACGCGCTGGAGACCCTCGGCCTCGATCGCTTCGTGGTGGTGCCATTCTCTACGGACTTCGCGCAGCTCGGTCCCGAAGAGTACGTCGAAAAGGTTCTGGTAGAGGGCATCGGGGTTCGAGAGATCACCGTCGGCTACGATCATCGCTTCGGGAAGGGCCGGGCTGGGGACGTCGACCTGCTCCGTGAGCTCGGTGAAAAATACGGGTTCGAGGTGGACGTCATTCCGCCTCAGGAGGTCGACCGCGACGTGGTCTCGTCGAGCACCATCCGCTCTCTTCTCCTGGAGGAGGGGGACGTGCAGCGGGCCAGAGAGCTGTTGGGACGGTCCTATCAAATCGAAGGGGTCGTCGCGAAGGGGGAAGGGCGAGGGCGCAAGCTCGGGTACCCAACCGCCAACCTAGCGCTGGAGGACGCGCGGAAGCTCGTCCCGAAACGCGGAGTGTACGCCACGGAAGTGACTCTCCCGAACGGCCGACGGCGGGGCGGCATGTTGAACATTGGGCGCCGTCCGACCTTCGAGGAGATGGAGGTGACCGTTGAGGTGCACCTGCTCGACTACGAAGGAGACCTGTACGGGGAGCGGCTCACTGTTCAATTCCTGCAAAGATTACGGGACGAACAGCGATTCGAATCGGCCGACGCCCTTGCGACGCAACTTTCGGAAGATGAGAAGCATTGTAGAACCGTTATTGAAACTGCAGCATGACGGTTTTCCGTCACTCGCCGGAGCGGTCAGAACGGGTCGAAAGGAGGGATCATCCCCACCGCACGACCCATGGCCGCCGCGGTTTCTTCTTTAGCATGGCACCAATCTAAAGAGGTACTCCCACACCGCATAATGATCACGAAAGAAGAGAAGCAAGACATCATCGACCGGTTCGGAAACGGACCGGACGATACTGGAACACCCGAAGTCCAAATCGCGATCTTCACGAAGCGCATCGAGCGCCTCACAGAGCACCTGAAGGAGCACCCGAACGACAACTCTACGCGTCACGGATTGCTCGACCTTGTCGGGAAGCGCCGCCGGCTGCTCAACTATCTCGAAGAGAACGAGATTGAGCGGTACCGAGCGATTCGTGATGAGCTTGAGCTACGCAAGTAGGGTTCAGCTCGACCCGGCATCCTGGTCTCTACCGGGATGCCGTTTGCTGTGTTGTGGGGGATGACCCTGCACAAATGCATCCATCGATGGATAAAGTGCCTTTGGCCCCCTGAACGATTGTGATGACTCTCGCCTTTTGCCGACATTGCACGTAGCAGATTGACCACCATGAAGCCTGAAGCATCAACCCAAGAGATCGAGTTTGTCCCAGGACGCGACCTTTCGCTGGAGACTGGACGAATCGCGAAGCAGGCCGACGGAGCCGTCGTGACCCGTTTGGGAGACACGATGGTCCTGTCGACCGCCACGATCAGTGATTCTGTTCAGGAGTCGAACTTCTTCCCACTGACCGTAGACTACCGCGAGAAATTTGCCGCGGGAGGAAAGGTCCCGGGAGGATTCATTAAGCGTGAAGGCCGTCCCACCGACAAAGAAACGCTCACCGCGCGTCTGATTGACCGTGCCGTGCGTCCCCTCTTCCCGGCCGGCTTTTATCACGACGTCCACGTCGTCAACTTCGTCATCTCCGCCGGCCAGGATTACGACGCGGACGTCATTGCGGGCATTGGATCCTCGGCTGCCCTCATGTTGTCGGGGGCGCCGTTCGAAGGCCCCATCGCAGAGGTGCGCGTGGGCCGCGTGGAGGGGGAGTATGTCGTGAACCCCACGATGGAAGAGACCGAGCAGAGCGACATGGATCTCGTCGTGGCGGGCAAGGAGGATGCGCTCGTCATGGTGGAGGGGGAGGCCCACGAGATCAGCGAGGAGAGCATGATCGAGGCGCTAGACACTGCACACCGCTCCATCCGGCGCATCTGCCAGGGGCAAAACCAGCTCGTGGAGAAACACGGCGAGCCCGAGCCCTTCGAGTGGGAACCCGACCTCGTGCCGGAGGATCTCGTTGAGCGAATGAAGGAGACGTACGGCTCCAGGGTGGCCGACCACATCCACGGGCCGTACGACAAGGAGCACTTCCACGGTGGGATCGACGAAATCAAGGACGACGCCGTCGACGAGCTGATTGGGGATGGGACGGAAACTCCGGAGGGCTACACGGCCGCCGACGTGCGCGACGCCATCGGGGAGGTAGAGAAGGAAGAAATGCGCACGATGATCGTCGAGGAGGGCAAGCGCCTCGACGGGCGCGACCAGGAGGAGGTCCGCGACCTCTGGATGGAGGTCGGGTATCTCCCCCGTGTCCACGGATCCGCAATCTTTACTCGCGGAGAGACGCAGGTGCTGGGCTCGGTAACCCTCGGGACATCGGAGGACGTACAACCTGTAGATGAGGTGTTCGCGGACACGGATAAGTCCTTCTACCTCCACTACCGCTTCCCGCCCTTCTCCGTCGGCGAGGCCAGCTATCTGCGCGGCCCGAAGCGACGGGAGATCGGGCACAGCATGCTTGCGGAGCGAGCCCTGCGTCCGGTCATTCCGGACCAGGACACGTTCCCCTACACTATTCGCATCAACGCCGACGTGATGGAGTCAAACGGCTCTTCGTCGATGGCCAGCGTCTGCGCCGGCAGCCTAGCGCTCATGGACGCGGGCGTTCCCATTGACAAGCCGGTCGCGGGCATCGCGATGGGTCTGGTGAGTCAGGACGACGAAACGCGAGTCCTCACCGACATCCTCGGCCAGGAGGATCACCTGGGCGACATGGACTTCAAAATTACCGGAACCCGGGACGGCATCACGGCCTGCCAGATGGACATGAAGATCGGCGGCCTCTCGCGGGACATCATGCTCAAGGCCCTGAAGCAGGCCCGGAAGGCCCGCCGCTTCATCCTCGACGAAATGAAGAACACGATTTCGGAGCCGCGGGAAGAACTTTCCCAGTACGCGCCCCGCCTCACCAAGCTCAAAATTGATCCGGAACGCATTGGCGCCGTCATTGGGCCGGGCGGCAAGGTCGTCAAGAGCATCCAGAAGGAGACCAACACGGAGATTGCGGTCGAGGAAGAGGAGGGTGCGGGGATCGTAACGATTGCTGCAACCAACAAGAAGGACGCGGAGGCGGCCATCGAGCGGATTAAGCAAATCGTTGCGGTTCCGGAGGAGGGCGAAGATTACGTTGGCACCGTGAAGGGCATTCGCGACTTCGGGGCGTTCGTCGAAATCATGCCGGAGAAGACAGGCCTTCTGCATGTCTCCGAAATCGACTACGACTATGTTGAGAACGTCGAGGACTACCTTGAGGTGGGCGACAAGGTGAAGGTCCATCTTCTCGAGGTGCACGACGATGGCAAGATGCGTCTTACGCGAAAGCCGTTCGTTTCCGAGGAGAACGGAGACCACAGAGACGACAGCTAGGGAAACGCACCGAGAGGGGCCCTCGGCCCCTCCGATCGGTTCCAAGACCTGCGCACGGCGAGGGTCTCCGGGCCCTCGCCTTTTGCGTAGGGCTCTCTCCTCCGCGACAGACCGTCTGCCCTGCTCGCCCAGGTTCTATGCGCATCCTCGTCACAGGTGGGGCCGGATACATCGGGAGTGCCGTCGTCCAGGAATTGGTAGAGGCCGGAAACGAGGTCACCGTCCTGGACAATCTCTCGCAGGGACACCGGGCCGCCGTCCCGGAACCCGCTACGTTCGTTCAGGGCGATCTGAGAGATCGGTCGTTCGTTGAGCAGGTCCTCGCCGACCGCCGGCCGGAGGCCATCATGCATTTTGCCTCCCACACGCTCGTTGGAGAGTCGATGGAGGACCCCTTTCTTTACCTCGACGACAACGTGCGCTGTGGGGTGAATCTGATGCGGGCCGCCGTGAACAATGACGTAGACCGCTTTATTCTGTCCTCTACCGCAAACCTCTTCGGGACGCCGGATCGCATCCCAATCGACGAAGAGGCCCCCGTCGAGCCCGGCAGTCCGTACGGAGAATCGAAGTTTATGCTGGAGCGAGTGCTTCACTGGCTCGACGAAATCCACGGACTCCGGTACGCCTCGCTTCGCTACTTCAACGCGGCGGGGGCTGCTGCGCCTCACCGCGGGGAAGACCACGACCCCGAGACGCATCTCATCCCGATCGTGCTCCAGGTCGCCCTCGGGCAGCGCGAGAAGATTGTGATCTTCGGCGACGAGTACGACACCCCCGACGGCACCTGCGTACGCGACTTCATTCACGTCCTCGATCTGGCACAGGCCCACATCCTCGCCCTCCGGGCCTTGGAGGACGGGAGCCGGGTCTACAATCTCGGCAACGGGAAAGGATTCAGCGTCCGGGAGGTGATCGATGCGGCCCGTCGGGTGACAGGGCGAGACATCCCCGCCGAAGTGGGCGATCCTCGGCCGGGAGATCCGGCGGTGCTTATCGCCAGCAACGAAAAGATTCGGAACGAGCTAGGCTGGACTCCAGAGTACGACTCTCTGGAAGCCATCATCGAGTCGGCGTGGCAGTGGCACCGCCGCCATCCGAATGGGTATGAGAGCAGCGAGTAGCGAGTGGATCGACTGTTGCCCAGTCCTTCTGAGCCGCCATGTACCACGTCGAGTTGGAGCAGTTCGAGGGCCCGATGGATCTGCTCCTGTTTTTTATCAGGCGGGACGAGATCGATGTCTACGACATTCCCATCGCCCGGATTGCGGACGAGTACCTCGCGTACGTGCGGGTGATGGAGGAGATTGATCTGGATGGAGTGGGAGACTTCATCTACATGGCGGCCCTCCTCATCAACATCAAGGCCCGCATGCTCCTCCCCTCCCGAGACGCCGAGGAAGAGGACGAGGCAGTCGATCCGCGCCAAGAACTAGTGGAGCGACTGCTTGAGTACGTGCGGTTCAAGGAGGCCACCGACCAGCTGTCAACCCGTCGGGAACGTCGGAGGGACTACTACACGCGAGGCGACGCCTCCAGGGATCGAAAGCAGGTCGAGGAGGCGCACGAGGTGGATGTTGACGCCTCCGTTTACGATCTGGTTCAGGCGCTCGGACGTGTGCTGGAGGATGAAGACGAAGACGAGCCGGTGCACGAGGTGGAGCCCCTTGAGCACACCGTCGAGGAGCAGCAGCGGTATGTTCTCCGTCGCCTTTCCGCTGATGTCCGCGTTTCGTTCTGGGAGCTCGTTCAAGGGAAGGAGCGCGGGTTCGTGATCGCAACCTTTCTGGCCTTGCTTGAGTTGGCCCGGCAGCAGTATCTTCGGCTCCAAGTCGAGCAGGGAGCGTCCCACTTCATTGTAGAGGAGCGGCAGGACAAGCCGCTCCGGCCCGACGACCCAGCCTACGAAGACGTTCGGGCCCCTCAGGAAAATGATCTTCACGGCGAGTCGGGTCCTGTAGGGTAGGAGGTCGTACCGGGCAGCAGGAGAGTGGGACGGTCCCCGGAGTTCTGCCTCCTGCCCTGCGGATTTTTGTAGGGGGCATTTTTACATCTCGATCAGTGGTGTACGGAAACCATGCCCCAAAGGAGGGTGTGGGAATTTTTCCAATGTGAGCCCCAACTTTCCCCCCACCGAAAGGAGGGGCCGTAGTCGCGTGGGAAAGAGCGCTCCTCTCGGCACGCTTGAGAGGGGATCTGCGTCTCTGTGAGCGACAACAGCGGTTGTGAAGTGCCTTGACAGCTGTCTTGGTGCCGAGGGCGGTGCCCTGGATTCGTCTTGGGAATGCTTCTTGCGGATAGTGGAGTGCGAACTGCCTCTTCCCAATTCTGACCTTGGACATTCATGTCTTCGTCCGTCTCCCATCCCCCTGGTCGAACTCTCAGTCTCATCGTAATCAGCATCGTCGTGGCCCTCAGTGGCGTCGGCTGTGACTTGGCCGGCGGGGGTGGGGGCGGCGTCACGCTCTCGGGACGAGTGGTGAACGCTGCGTCGAACAGCCCCATCGTAGACGCGGTGGTCACCTTCCGCCTTACAAGGAACGGCGAGAGTGAGGAGCTTACGACCGTAACAGACTCTACTGGCCGTTTTTCAAAAACCCTTGATGTCGACGGAACGGTTGAGGTAACGATTACCGCCTCGAAGGGAGGAGCGCAGGTCCAGCAGACCGAACGTTTGTCGCCGGACGTAGGGGACATGAACGATCTCGTCTTCAAACTCAACGTAGCGGGGGGAGAAGAGTCCGAGCCGGGCCGCCCCACGGATATCCTGCTTCAGAGTCAGTCGACCAACGTCATACGCGTCCAGGAAAGTGGGGGTACTAGCACCGCCCGTATAACCTTCCAGGTCGTAGACTCTACGGGCACGGCAATCGGTCTCGATCAGGCGGTCGACGTCAGCTTTCGCTTTGGCCAGCAGCCGGGCGATGCGAAGCTCACCCCTGAGACCGTGACGACCAACGGCCAGGGCCAGGCGACAGTGAACGTTTCAAGCGGGACGACCTCAGGGGTCGTGCAGGTCGTCGCGACCGTGGAACGACCGGACGGAAAGACGCTCCAGTCCAAGCCTGTGAGTCTTACCATCCACGGGGGGCTTCCCAACAAATGCCACTTCAGCCTCGGCCCCGAACAGTTCAACTTTCCGGGACTGGTCGAATTTGGGGTCACAAACCCTATTCGCGTCTTCGTGGGCGATAAGTACGGAAATCCTGTGGTGCCTGGAACCTCTGTTTACTTCAGTACGAACGCAGGCATCATCGGGGGATCTGCCCAGACAGACGCGCAAGGGCAAGGCTCCGTAACCCTGACATCAGCTCGCCCCCTCCCGAGCGGAGGCGTCGGTACGGTCCGGGCGGAGACAGTGGGAAGGGAGGACGCGAATACAATCGTGGATCCGGGCAACTGTCCCGATCCCGCGGGGACGGGCAACGAAAATACCATTTTCGATACGATCCCAATCGTCTTTTCGGGACGAACCCAAATCACCACGAGTCCTGGTTCAGCGCAGCTGGGCCAAACCTACAGCCTGACTGTGCAGGACGTTGAGAACGAGAACCCGCTTTCGCCTGGCACAACCATTCGGGTAGAAGCGGAAGGCACGAAAGTGAAGGCGGTTGGCAACACCGAGGTAACGCTCGACGATACGCAGGTGATCGACGAGAATGAGAATGGGTTTGGTCCGGAGGACGTGGTAAAAGGCGAAGGCATCACCGACTTTACCTTCCGCGTCGTCGAGGATCGTCAGGTGGACGAAGAGGGCAGTCCGAAGGTTGAGACCGTGACGATTAGTGTCACGAGCCCGAATGGGGACCTGGAGGTGGTCCTCACGCCCTCGAGCTCGAATGCCCGTAGTGGGAAATCCCTGAACGCCTTTGCGAACACGAAGGGTGCAACGGTGCGTCGTGCATCTGCGGGAGGGATTGTGGTCCGCGCACCCCGTCGCCGATAGAAGAAGAATTGCCCTGCGGATGTGGCTCCAGACGTCCCTAGGAACGCCACTCCCCAACCTTGTCCTCTGCACAGCCCTCTGAGACGATGATCCCAATCGACGTCGAGCGTCACGAAAACCACGTGACGGTTACCACCGATACGAAAAAGCGGATGTACGCTATCGTTCATCTCTCTGTCCCGGCCGGATTCGATCCGTCCGACTTCACGCTTTCCCGGATTGGGACCCACAGGTGGAAGCTTTCCTTCGACAACGTGGCGACAGCACACCGATTCAAACGTCTCCTGGACGAGGCCGGACAGCTCATTGCTCAACCGGCGTCGAAGGCCGCCAGCGAACAGTAATTCACTGAAGACAAGGTGGACGAGGCTGACCGAGAGATCTACACGCTCCCGGTATCAAAACTACCTGGCGGACAAGTGGGCTGGAACAAACAGGGATAGCTGGCTCGTGGGGCCCGCAGGAGTCGCTATGCCCTCCCTCCGTGTCTTCCGATCACTCGTCCCCTCAGAGTACCTGCACGGGGCCCGTTCGCTGGTTACCGAGACGACTGTGCCGGGACAAGGTGGAGAAGCTCCGCGGAAACCCGTCCCACGTCAGCCTCCGTCATGGCAATGCAGCGCAGCTCGGGGCGGGTAGGCCGCTGGTGCCCCTCACCGTCTTTCGAGACCCCCGTATCCATGAGAGGCTCCACGCCAGCACGGTCAATGGCGGCCATCAGGTCGGTCGTCGTCGTTTCCAAGGCCTCTGCCCAGTCGGTGAGACGGCCCGTAACGATGCCAGACTGAGACGTGAGTTCACCACTCCGCGTGTGCGGAGCAACCTTCTGGCTTCGGGCAGAACGGGATCTCATAGAGGGAGCAGACGCGTCGAGAAGAAAGGGTGCGGGGGCCCAGCAATCGAGAAAGGAGAAAACGGAGGGAAACCTCCGCTTTCAGGCCGAGGGACACAAAGGTTCGATATGTGGTACCGAACTCCGAATCTGAGAGTTTCTCTTATCGCGCTTTCAGAATCGCCGGCCAAAGAAAACGTCCCGGACGACACATGTTTGGCCCATCTGGTCGGAACTGAATCGTCGTCGAACCCCCGGTATTCCGTGTATTCAAACCAGAGAATAGGTGAGACGTTCGCAGGGCGCCCGAGGTCAGGCCTCATCTAGCGACGAACAGCCGTAAACACTCTGCAATGCAGGCAGTCGTATACGACGACTTCGGTGCCGACCCCGAGATAAGAGAGGTGCCGGCCCCGGAGCCATCCCCCCGAGGGGTGGTAGTTGAGGTCCGGGCCAGCGGACTGTGCCGCAGCGATTGGCACGGCTGGAAGGGACACGATCCTGTCATCGAACCGCCCCACGTGCCCGGACACGAGCTTGCGGGAGTCGTCTCGGAGGTTGGATCTGAAGTGGAGCGCTGGTCGCCAGGTGACCGTGTGACGGTGCCCTTCGTTGGAGGCTGCGGGCAGTGCGAGCAGTGTGCGACCGGGCATCAGCAAGTGTGTCCGAACCAGTTCCAGCCCGGATTCACAGGATGGGGATCGTTCGCCGAACGGGTCGCCATCGATTACGCCGACACGAACATGGTGCACCTACCGGACGAGCTCGACATGGTGACGGCCGCGAGCCTCGGGTGTCGGTTCGGAACGGCCTTCCGCGCTGTGGTGGACCAGGGCGAGGTGGCGCCTGGAGAGTGGGTAGCTGTTCACGGATGTGGGGGCGTCGGGCTGTCCGCGACAATGATTGCAAGCGCCCTCGGGGCCAGGGTTGTGGGGGTCGACGTGTCGGCGGAGGCGCTCACGCTTGCGGAGGAGGTTGGCGCCGCCGCCCTCGTCGATGCGCACCGTGAGGAGGATGTCGTTGAGGCCGTTCGGGGCCTTACGGATGGAGGAGCGCACGTCTCGATTGACGCACTTGGAAGCCAGGACACGTGCTTTCAGTCCGTTTCGTGTCTCCGGAAGCGGGGGCGCCACGTGCAGGTAGGCCTGTTGGCAGGGGAGGACCGCCACGCGGCAGTCCCTCTCGACCGCGTGGTGGCCGACGAGCTCGAACTGCGAGGAACGCACGGCGTCCAGGCACATCGCTATCCCGCCCTGCTCGGAATGGTACGCACCGGATCGCTGCACCCCGGCAAGCTCGTGCAGCGGGTCCTCCCACTTCGAGAAGCGGGCACGGCCCTCAAGCAGTTGGGCACAAGCTCGGGGCCGGGAATTCAGGTGATCGATTCGTTCGGGTAGGCTTCCTCCGCCCGATCGGGCAAGAAGTAACCGAGCACCATCCCCACCGAAATTACGAGCTCACCGGAGAATGCTCCGTGCAGAAGTGCAGGGTTCTTTCCTCCCCCGATCATCTCTCTCGATCGAAAGCAAGAGTTGGACTTGGCAGTACCTTCCCTTGAGGCGGTTGGAGTTGGAAAGACGGTGAAGTCATGCCACCTCTGGAACCCAATCTCACGATGGAGGTTACTTCGGATTGCATAAGAAACGCTGCAGACCTTCCTGGGACCCGTCTATTTGAAAGGTTTTCCAGGCTCTGTCCTGGAGACAATGGTCCTTCACGAGGAGCGTCCCGGCCCTGCTGTACCGTTCTGCTGGCGCACGAGGCGTGAAGCTGGAGGAAGGCGGCAACTACGAAACCGTCCACACGAGCGGGTCCCAGATCCGTCTGTTCACCATCTGTCCAACCGAAATACGAACACCGACCAGCAAGTCATGGCCAAGGAAGAGTTTGAGCGAGAGAAGCCCCATG
>NZ_JBDGQQ010000089.1:0-5557 GCF_042218895.1 Salinibacter sp.
GATAGTCCCCAACTCTGTGGGAGCCGGGCCCTGAAGACCGGACGCATCTTTCTCCTCGGGGGGGGCGGCTTTGGATCGGGCATGCACCGGGCCTCAGTCCCGGCCCGACTGCCCACGGGAAGCGGGAAGCTGAACTGGGCGGTCCTCGTGGGGGGCCGGATCCTGAGGGACTAGATACGAGTTGCGAATAATGCTGCACGGGTCGACCTTTTCTAGCCTCCCAGACCAGGAGTGGGGTCCCCCGGCAGGCGTACGGATATCTCCGAGGAAAAAGGGAATGCAGGGTTAGCCCCTGGCGACCTGCGAGCGAGGCTCCAGCCCACGGAACCACGTCGGTCACTCGTTGACGCTCCCCTCCAATGAAATATCTGAGCACCCGCACGCCCGATCATCGCGTTTCGCTCTCCACGGCGCTGCAGGAGGGCCTCGCGCCGGACGGCGGGCTGTACGTGCCGGAGCAGTTCCCTGACCTCGGGCCGGAGGCGTTCGAGGGCCGCGACACAATTGAGGCGGTCGCCGAGCGACTCCTCCGTCCGTTCGTAGCGGACGACCCTCTGGCCGACGATCTTCCGGCCATCTGCGAGGCGATGTTCGGCTTTCCGGTGCCGCTGCGCGACGTGGGACGCGGGACGCGCGTGCTGGAGCTCTTCCACGGGCCCACCGCAGCGTTCAAAGACGTGGGCGCCCGCTTCCTGGCCGACAGCCTCGCCCGTCTCAACGAAGAGGCCGACCAGCCGCTTACCATCCTCGTGGCCACCTCCGGCGACACCGGCGCGGCCGTGGCGGCGGCCTTCTGGCAGAAGCCCAACGTGGAGGTCGTCGTCCTCTACCCGAAAGGCAAGGTGTCCGACCGGCAGGAGAAGCAGCTCACCGGCTGGAGCGACAACGTGCAGACGGTAGCCGTCAACGGTGTGTTCGACGACTGTCAGGCGCTTGTGAAGGAGGCCTTCCAGGACGAGACGTGGCAAAAGCACCTGCGCCTCTCCTCGGCCAACAGCATCAACATCGGGCGCCTGCTCCCGCAGATGACGTACTACGCCCACGCCAGCCTCCAGCACTGGCGCGCCCACGGCACGCGGCCGAACGTGATCGTGCCGTCCGGCAACCTGGGCAACGGCCTCGCCTGCCTCTACGCCCGCGAGTGTGGATTGCCAATTGGGGAGGTCGTCCTCGCGACCAATGAGAACCGCCCGGTCACACACTACCTGGAGACGGGGGACTACGAAGCCTTTGAAACCCAGGAGACCCTCGCGACGGCGATGGACGTGGGCGATCCGAGCAACATGGAGCGCCTGCGGTACCACTGGTCCTCCGCCGAGGCCCTCCGCGATACAATCACGGCCGAGCGCGTGACGGACGCCCAGATTGAGCAGCACATTCAACGCGGCCCCGACGCGTGGGGCGAGGTGTGGGATCCGCACACCGCCACGGCCGTCGAGGCTCGTGAACGATTGGATCCCGACGACGAACACGAGTGGATTCTGGTCGCCACGGCCCATCCGGCCAAGTTTCCGGAGGTGGTGGAGCCGCTCATAGGGCACGCGGTGGACGTGCCCGAGCTCCTGGCGGAGGTGATGGTGCGGTCCCATCCGGTGCCCAAGATTGACCCCGATCTGGACGCTCTCTGGAACACCGTCACCGGGACAGAGGTCGCAACGCCTTAGCATGCGGTGAACCGTCGGGGTGCACGCGCTTTGGAGAGGTCAGACCGCATCGAATCAATCCCCCCCTCAGGCCATGGCTGATGCCCACGATCCCGTTCCCCTCGACTTCACCGAGTATCCGCCCGACGAGATGCAGGAGCGGGCCCGCGCATTCCGGGAGCAGATGGCCCAACGGCGCTCCGTGCGCGAGTTTTCGGATCGGCCCGTCCCGCAAGAGCTGATTGAGGAGGCGATCCGGACGGCCGGCTCCGCGCCCAGCGGCGCCAATCGGCAGCCCTGGCAGTTCGTGGCCGTCGATGACCCCGCTCTGAAATCGGAGATCCGCGAGGCCGCAGAGGAGGAAGAGAAGGAATTCTACGAGAACCGGGTAACGGAGGAGTGGGAGGAGGCCCTCGCCCCGCTCGGCACGGACTGGCGCAAGCCGTACCTCGAAACGGCGCCCTGGATCGTCGTCTGTTTCGCCGAGCAGTACGGCCTCGACGCGGACGGGGAGAAGACCAAAAACTACTACGTGCAGGAGAGCGTCGGCATCGCCTGTGGCCTCTTCATCGCGGCCCTCCACAACATGGGCCTGGCGACCCTCACCCACACGCCCGCGCCTATGAACTTCCTCCGAGACATTTTGGGACGTCCCTCAAACGAACGGCCCTACGTTCTCTTTCCGGTGGGCTATCCCGCCGAGGACGCCACGGTGCCGGACATCGAGCGCAAGTCGCTGGACGAGATCGTGCAGTGGAATCGGTAGCGTTTCGGCGTGGAAGCTTTGGAGCATGAATGCTCTGGATGCACAGGCAATCCGAGCGAATCCCTCAGTTTGCCTCCACGCATCCGCGCCTCCACGCATCCGGAGCCTCAGGAGCTCGACGCTCCGCTACCGCCTCTGTATTTTGAGGCCCGTCGCACGTCTCCCGGGACATCCTCTCCACTCCCATGCCCGATTCGTTCTCCGTTGCCGGCCACCTCGTCGACCTCCACGACCGCGAAATCCGCGCCGCCACCGTTCACGTCCAGGACGGGGGGATCGACCGTATCGAGCCGACCGACAGCGTGCCAGATCGGTATCTCCTGCCCGGATTCGTCGACGCGCATGTGCACGTCGAAAGCTCCATGCTGCCGCCGTCGGAGTTTGCGCGGGCCGCGGTGGTGCACGGCACCGTGGGTACGGTAAGCGACCCGCACGAGATCGCCAACGTGCTCGGCGTGGCGGGGGTCGAGTACATGATCGAGGACGGTCGGCAGGTGCCCTTCCACTTTGCCTTCGGCGCGCCCTCGTGCGTGCCGGCCACGCCCTTCGAAACGGCGGGGGCCGAGCTGGGGCCCGACACCGTGTCCGACCTTCTGGACCGGGACGACGTGCCCTACCTCAGCGAGATGATGGACTATCCGGGCGTCCTCAACGGTGACCCGGACGTGCTGGCTAAGATTCGGGCCGCGCAGGTGCGCGACATGCCCGTGGACGGCCATGCGCCCGGTGTGCGCGGCGACGACGTGCAGCAGTACGCCGCGGCGGGCATCGAGACGGACCACGAAAGTGTCTCGATCGAGGAGGCGCGCGAGAAGCTCGAGGCGGGCATGAAACTCGCCATCCGCGAGGGCTCGGCCGCCAAGAACTTCGACGAACTGATTCCGCTGATGGACGAGGCGCCGGATCGCCTCCTGTTTTGCAGCGACGACCGCCACCCCGATGCTCTGGTCGATGGGCACATCGACGGCCTCGTTCGCCGCGCCCTGGCCCGCGGCTACGATCGCTTCGACGTGCTCCGCGCCGCCTGCGTGCACCCGGTGGAGCACTACGGGCTGGACGTGGGACTGCTGCGGGAGGGCGACCCGGCGGACTTCATTGTCGTGGACGACCTCAGCGCATTGACCGTGCAGCGGACGTACGTGGACGGCCAACTCGTGGCCGAGGAGGGAGAGACACACATCGAGCGTACGCCGTCCGACGTCGTTAACCGCTTCGACGCCGAGCCGGTGGGGCCGGAAGCATTCCGCGTCTCGGCGGAGGGGACGCAGGTGCGAGCCATCACGGCGGTCGACAATCAGCTCGTGACCGGCGAAGACATTGTCGAGACACCGGTGGAGGACGGCGACGCCGCGGCCGATCCGGACCGGGACCTGCTCAAGCTGGCGGTCCTCAACCGGTACGATGTGAATTCCGAGCCCGCCGTTGCCTTCACTCGAGGCTTTGGATTGGACGAGGGCGCGCTCGCCTCCAGCGTGGCGCATGACTCGCACAACGTGGTGGCCGTGGGCACCAGCGACGACGCCCTCGCCCGAGCCGTCAACGCCGTGATCCAGCAGGAGGGCGGCATCAGCGCCGTGGCCGAGGGCACCCACGTGCTGCCGCTTCCCATCGGCGGCCTCATGAGCGACGAGCCGCACGACGTGGTGGCCCGCCGCTACACACGCCTCAGCCGCTTCGTGCAGGAGGAACTAGGCAGCCCGATGGACGCGCCGTTCATGACACTCTCGTTCATGGCCCTGCTCGTCATCCCGAAGCTCAAGCTCAGCGACCAGGGCCTGTTCGACGGCGACGCGTTCGCGTTCGTCGACCAGTTCCCAGACGTCTCTCCTCCCCGCGAAGAATCAAGCTGAGGGAGGCCGGGCGGCCCATCCGGCTGGTCACCCGCGACGGGCAGCCCCTCGGTTCTGGGCGCGATGGTAACCAAATTCTCCGGACGAACGAACATACAGCCGCGTTGCGTCGTAGATTTCGGCTGCCGATGTGAGAGCTTCTTCACTCTACACTCCCACACTTCCATGGCGCAGTTCAACACGCCCGATCAGCTTTCACTTCCTGAGCTCGAAGAGGACGTCCTCGACTGGTGGGACGACCACGACATTTTCGAGCGCAGCATTGAGGAGCGAGAGGGCCAGCCCACCTACACCTTCTACGAGGGCCCGCCTACGGCCAACGGCACCCCCGGCATCCACCACGTCCTCGCCCGGGCCATCAAGGACATCTTCTGCCGCTACAAGACGATGCAGGGCTACCAGGTGGCCCGCAAGGCCGGCTGGGACACCCACGGCCTGCCCGTCGAGATTGAGGTCGAGGAGGAACTGGGCCTCGACAGCCGCGCGGAGGTCGAAGAGTACGGCATCGAAAAGTACAACGCTGCCTGCCGCGAGAGCGTCCTGGAGTACAAGGACCTCTGGGACGAGCTCACCCAGCGGATGGGCTACTGGGTCGACCTCGACGACCCGTACGTGACCTTCGAGACCGACTACATCGAAACGGTCTGGTGGCTCCTCAAGCAAATCGAGGAGAAGGACCTGCTCTACAAGGGCCACAAGATCCAGTGGTATAGCCCCGGCTCCCACACCGTGTTGTCGTCCCACGAGGTGAGCCTCGGCTACGAGGAGACCCAGGACCCGAGCGTCTACATTCGCTTCCCCGTGACGGGCGAAGAGAACACCTACTTCCTCGCCTGGACCACGACGCCGTGGACGCTCATCTCCAACACGGCGCTCGCCGTGGGGCCGGACCTCACCTACGTCAAGATCCACCACGACGACCCGCATCAGGGATCGGAGACGCTGATTCTGGCCGAGGCGCTGCTCGACGAGGTTATCGACGAGGAGTACACCGTCGAGGAGACGTTCTCGGGGGAAGAACTGATCGGTACTGAGTACGAGCCGCTGTTCGACTACTTCACGGACCGCGCCGCGCCGGGCGAAGACGCGTGGTACGTCCTTGGAGCGGATGTCGTCTCGACCGAAGAGGGCACCGGTGTGGTGCATATGGCCCCGGCCTTTGGGGAAGAGGATTACGCCGTCGCGCAGGACGAGGGCCTGCCCCTCTTCAACCCCATCGACAAGGACGGCGAGTTCACTGAGGAGGCACCGCTCGTGGAGGGCACGTGGTTCAAGGACGCGGACAAGACGATCACCGA
>NZ_JBDGQQ010000009.1:0-19784 GCF_042218895.1 Salinibacter sp.
GGCCATCGTTTTGTTCTGTGGGATGCACCTCGGCTTCGCGGCTACGATGCAGCTGGGCCTCTTCAGCTATATCATGTGTGTGGCCTGGCTGGCCCTGCTGCCCAGCGCCGTCTGGGACTGGCTCGACCAACGGGTTCACGTCCGCGGAGAGAGTTGTCGGCTCACCGTTCCGTCTGGGCTCTCCGGGAAGATGGCCGATCTGGTGGAGACATTTCTCATTCTGCCAGGCCTCAAGATTGAAATTGATTCCGCGTGCGAGACATGGCACTTCCAGGCCGAAGACGAACATTCGCGTCGTGGATGGGACGCCTGGGCCGCACTCGTCGCCCGCTCTCGCGTTTCGATCGTGGATTGGCTCTTCACCAACCGCGTGCTCGAAGCTGTGGCCACATGGGTCGGGCGACGGGGAGGCCGCCTCGGCGGCCTGCTCAACAGAGGGCTTCGCCGTCGTCCACTACGGCGCTATCCCACCGTGATCGGCTCCGTATTCGTGGTTCTCGCTCTCGGAACCACACTGGCCTGGAACCTTCACACGGTCAACAACGGCTGGTCAATGCCGAAGTCATGGCGCACCGCGGCAGAATACGTGCGCATAGACCAAAAATGGGGGATGTTCGCGCCCTACCCGCTCAAGGTTGATGGGTGGTACGTCCTGTCAGGATCGCTGAAGAATGGCAAGACAGTCCCTCTTTTTTTCGACGAGACCTCCGTTCGGGACCCGACTGACAAGCCAGGGGATGTTTCCAGCATGTACCCCACCCAGCGGTGGCGCAAGTACCTGATGAACGTGCGACGATCGGAGTTCAGCGAACAGCGCCCCCACTTCGCCAAATGGCTCTGCGAACGCTGGAACACCCGGCACGACAGTACGCGGAGACTGTCGAGCGTCGACATGTACTTCATAGAGGAAAAGACACCTCCCCCCTACCGGGAGCCGGAGCCCGAAACGGTTCGTCTTCGGAAGCATCGCTGCTTGAGAGAGACGAGCAACGAGGAGCTATTGAAAACCGAAGAAAGAGTCGACGCCGACCGTTCGGAGGCCTCACCTGTGGATTGAAGGTAGACCCTGCACGCAAATGGTCAACAGAACACCATGGGACAGCAACAGCTCCTCCTTCTCGTGCTCGCCACCCTGATCATCGGGCTGGCGACGATTGCCGGGATCGACGCCTTCGATCAAGGCCAGCGCCGGTCGGCCGTCAACCAGATGACGCAGACGGCCCTCCACATCGCGGTCGATGTACAGGAATATGCGAAGCGTCCGGATCTCTTTCGTCGGGAAAACAGCACCGCCGGAGACAACGAGGACGGGGAACTGGTCGTGGGATTCAGTGAGCTACAGCATTACGATACGGTCGATGACGGAAGCGGGGGCGACGACTACACCGACCAGGTGGCCACCTATAGCCTCAACGGTCATAATTCGCTTCCCAACGACTACAACGAGAGCGCATGCCCCGACAACAACCCCATCAATACCGCCGAGGCCTACAGCCGCGAGCACGACGTGAGCGTGTGTGTGAGCATCACCGGCACGTCGGCCGACGATCTCAAGGCAGGCGTGGCGCCGTAGAGAGGGGCCCGCGTTCGCATTGAGAAGGGCGAACTCGAGGGGGGAAGCAGCGACGCGTGACGGATCCCGGACGCCTGGGACATCCCCTTCCGGCACGCCTGTTTATGACCCTCGTGGACGTTGCAGAAGGAGAGCGGACCACTGCACTTCGGCGGCGGCGAGACTACACACGCCTCCCAAAGCAACATGGAGATGTGCCGTGTCCGCTTCGCAATTCCTATGCCCCGCAGTTACGAAATGTAACTCTGCGCCTGCGCCCTGCCGCGCGAAGTCCCTCCTCCCTGAGGGCGTGAGTCCGCCTCAGCGCCACTCGGAACCGCCGGTCGACGGGTGAGCAGCCTACAATTGAGAATTTCGGAACGGACGCTGAGGGGATGTCGATCCGGCATGATTCCTGCGCCGGGTGATCCACACCGCATGGATAATTAGACTCTCGGTGTGGGCGATTGGATCGCCCGCGAGGCATCCCCCGGTGGCGGACCGCTCCCACCAGGGTGTGTCGAGGATGGCACCGCACTCCGAACAGATCCCCCCTCCGCACCATGGCAACCCGAGAATTCCGATTTCAAGGGGTCACCCCCCAGGGCGAGCCTGTACGGGGGACGGTGATGGCCTCGTCCAAAACCAAGGCCCGAGAGAAGGTCGACGATCTGTCGGAGGAGCATGGCTTCAAGCCTGCCGAGCTCGAAAAACGACGCACCTACCTCTACAAGGTCCGTCATCCGAACGGGGAGGTTCAGAAGGGCGAGCAAAAAGCCTACTCCGAGGACGAGGTCCGGCAAGCCCTCGACAACATGGGGCTGGAGGTCATTCGGGTCCAAAAGAAGTGGTTTGACTTCCAGTTTTCGCCCCCGCAGTCGGACCTCATCATGTTCGTACGGCTCGCGGCCAACCTGCTCCGCGAAAATCTTCCGTTCGACGAGGTGCTGGAGCTCCTGGTGAACGACGTGTCCTCGAAAAGTCTCCGGCAGGTGATTCGGGACATCCACTCGGACCTCAAAAGCGGGACCGACGCCGAGAAGGCGTTCAACAAGCACCGCGACAAGCTCGGCAAGTTCACCGCGTACATGCTGGGCATCGCCTCGAAGAGTGGAAACATGGCCGAGATCTACGAGTCCACGGCTCAGTTTCTAGAGCGGAAGGATGAATTCAAGTCGCGGGTGCGGAGCTCTATGATCATGCCGGCCGTGACCACGATCGGCATGATCGGGGCGATGATCTGGTACGTCTGGTACATCGTGCCGGCCACCGCGGGCCTGTTCGAGGGCATGAGCATGGACGTGACCATGCCCCCCCTGACCCGATGGTCGCTTGCCTTCTCGCACTGGCTCGACCGGAACTGGGTGTGGCTGCTCATCGGCACGGTTGGCCCCATTCTGGCCTTCATTGCGTGGGCACGGACGTCCCAGGGCAAATTCTACATCCACAAGTACATGGTCAAAATCCCGGTGATCGGGAAGCTCCTGCACAAAATCAACATCGAGATCTTCTGTCGCGTCTTCGCCATCCTCTACACCGGCGCTGGCGACAACCTGCGCGTCTTGCGCATCGCGGCCGAGGCCTGTGGCAATAAGTACATGGAGTACCGCATTCGAAACGTTACGATTCCCATGATGACGGCCCAGGGGGCGAGTCTCGACCGCGCCCTCAAGGCCAGTGGCGTCTTCACGTCGATGGCCATCACTCGCTTCAAGAGCGGGGCCGAAACCGGAAGCGTACAGCAGAGTGCCCAGCAACTGGCCAATTACTACCAGAAGGAGACCGAACTCAGCCTTGACGCGGCCGTCCAGAGCATCCAGACGGGAGTGTCGATCATCATCGCCATCGGCGTACTCTTTCTCACCATCCTCTCCGCGGAAATGGCTTTCATACAGCCCTCACAGGCCGACATGATGGGCATGGGCGGCGGCTAAATTGTGCAGGGCCTCGACGACGCGTCTTTCCCGTTACTCCCGTGATTTTCCGGCGATGAATTCAACCTCGAATCCCTCGTTCTCGCACGCCTCCTCGGAGGAGACATCGTCGAGGAGCGCCCGCCCGAAGTCCCTCACGCTTGGGCCGGTAGACTCTCCCCGTTTCGCAACGCCGCCCTTCGCCCCGGACGACCGGACCTCCAAGTTTGAGGAGGCGCATGCGGCCTCGTCCCCCGCGGGAGACGCGGCGGCTCAGGTCAACGGGAACCGCGCTCCCGAGTCTCCCGGAGACGGGCCGGCCCCGAGGGGGGACGGCAGATCCCCGACGGAGGACGGCCCCCGCTCGCCGGGGCCCAGCATCTCCGACGCCTCCCCCGGCGAGCCCAGAGACACGGACCTGGACAAGCTCGACGAGCTCGAGTCCGAGATCGACACCGACCTTGTCGACGAGTTCGCCTCCCGGGTGGCGTCCAGCAAGCCCGTCGCGTCGGCGACGAACGATCGCGTCGTCGAGATGCTGCTTCGGCGCGGCGTGGTCGACCCCGAACAGGTTGAGGTCGCACAGAAACGGCGAGAACAGCAAAACACCGACGTTTCGCTCTGGCGGGTGCTCGCCCAGGGAGAAGAGGTAGATGCGGAGACCATCTACGAGCGAGCGTCGCGGATCTACGCCTTCTCGGGGGCAGACCTAAACGAGCAGCCCCCCGATTTGGACTTCGTCCAGTCGACGATGGAGGAGTTTTCCGAGGAAAAACGAGACCACCTGGTTGATCTGGGGGTGGTCCCGTACCGGAAGCAACAGGCCAAGGAGGGACAGGCCGAAACGGTCTACTTGATTACTCACGACCCCATGCGCCCCGAGGTGCATCGGGTCGTCCGGTCGCTCGGGCTCGACGCGTTTGAGCTCCAGTATGCTCCCCGGTCGGCCGTCGACGAGGTGATTTCGGAAGCCCTCACACAGGGAAACAAGTACCTCGAGCGCATTCAGGAGGACCGGGCTCTCGACCTCGGCCAGAACTTCGAAGAGGAAGAGGATCTGGTCGACGAGGAGCGGCTCGAAGAGGAGATCAACCGCTCCACGCTTATCAATCTCTTCGAGGCGACCCTGGTCGAGGCGGTGCGGGAGGGCGCGTCCGACATTCACCTGTTCCCGAACGCCAACAACGAAGTGGAGATTCACTTCCGCATCAACGGGCGGCTCAACCACTGGCATACCGAGAACCGCGTCCATCCGGAGGCGCTCTTGTCGGTCGTAAAGGACAACTCGATGAACGTCGACCGGTTTGAGAGCGATGCCGCACAGGACGGGTTCATCCAGCGCGACGTCGAGGGGACCCGCATCCGGTACCGGGTTTCGATCATGCCCATTGCCGGCTCGAACCAGGACATCGAGTCGGAAAGCGTCGTCATCCGGGTCCTGGACGACCGGAAAGTCATCACGAACCTCAACAAGCTGGGCCTGGGGCCGCGGGCGCTCGATCGATTCGAGCACGCCATCGACCAGCCGTACGGCATGGTCATTCTCACCGGGCCCACCGGCTCAGGAAAGAGCACGACCCTGGTGGCGGCCCTCCACCGGGTCATCGGGCCCGGAGAGAACGTGCTCACGATTGAGGATCCCGTCGAGTACGTGATCGAAGGGGCGCGTCAGATCAAGCTCAGCGACAAGCTGCAGCTCGAAGACGCGCTGCGTTCGGTCCTCCGGCACGACCCGGACACGGTCATGGTGGGGGAGATGCGCGACAAGGTAACGGCCGAACTCGCCATCAAGCTCGCAAACACCGGGCACCTCACGTTCTCGACGCTCCACACCAACGACGCGCCGAGCGCGGTGAGCCGGCTCTACAAGATGGACATTGAGCCGTTCCTCATCGCCTACGCCATCAACTTGGTCGTGGCCCAGCGGCTCCTTCGGACGCTCTGTCCGGACTGCAGGAAAAAGCAGACGGATCCTGATCCGGTCCTTCTCAAGCAGCTTGGCTTTAGCGACGAAGAGATCGAGAACGAGACCTTCTACACCACCGGTGCCAATCCCAACTGCAACCGGTGCTCGGGCACGGGCTACGACGGCCGGCGGGCCATCGCGGAAGCCCTATACTTTACCCAGCCCATCCGGCACATGATCGTGGGGGCGGAGGGCATGGTCGACGAGGGAGAGATCCGCGACCACGCGCAGCAGGAAGACGGCATGCGGTCGCTGCAGGCCTCCGCCCGGCAGGCGGTCTTGAACGGAGAAACCACCGTCGAGGAAATGAGGCGGGTGGTGGCGACCTAAGTAGGAGCGAAAAAGCACTTTAAAAATCTGCGTATCCGAAAAATCCAAACGTGAGCACGGCATCCTGAGCTCGACTCAGAATTTTTTGGTTGCACGAAACTGCTTCCCTCGAGGAGATTCTGCATCGGGGTGCGGAACGACTGGTCTAGGTTTTTCGGATGCGCAACTAACGTTTTTTCCACGAGCCCACTTAGCATTCGAGAGGGCTGGCTCACTGGCCCACGCCCGGACGCCCACACGCCGCGCCAGAATTGGAAGGAAGGGCAGTCTGATACAGAGGCGAACGGCGTAACTGAAATGGTCACGTGTAGATACAGCTCGATAAATCCATGAAGCAAACGCTTCTTGCACTCGTTGCTCTGCTCATCGCTACCTTCCTGAGTTTCAATCAGAAGCAGGCGAGGATGCAGAGTCAGGGACAAGTGGTCCGTGCAGAAATGCAGCAGATGGCCCTCGGGGTGGCCGCTCAGACCTTGCAGGTGATACGCGCGCGAGACTTCGACGACGCCACGGAGGGGGTTCCCAGGGACAGCATCGTGCCCACGTCGGCATTTACGGAGGCTCCCTTTTCGACCGGCAACGACTGCCAGGCCTTTGGGGGGTCCGATGCGTGCGACGACGTCGACGACTTCCACGAAATGCAGACGGCCTCCATTCCCTTCACCTTTCCGACGGGGAAATTTGACTTCGACGTGGACGTGCGGGTGCGCTACGTGGATCCGGATTTACAATCCACGGGGGGATCCCGATCCAGTCGAAAACAGGTCATTGTAGAGGTTCAAGACGATCCGTCGTCAGGGAGCCCTCGGTTGCCAGAGCCCATCGAGTATTCAGAAGTGATATCGTATCCGTAAGTTCTGGTCGGCCGATGCAGTCAACAAATCTTCCGAAAAGATAAGCGCGAGACCCCATGCCCTTCATTTACGATACCCTGGTGGCCACGCTCATTTCGATGACCGTTCTGCTAATCTTGAGCTCGATCCAGACGGAAGCGACTCAGAGCAATACGGCCCGGACCTCCCGAAATGTAGCCAAGACACAGGCCCAGGACTTTTCGACGTGGCTGGAAGAAGATCTAGGGGAGATCGGAAAGAACATGTCTTCCAACGCCGCGGCTTTCCAGACTCATCAGGACTCGACCAAGTGGCACACCACCGAATTCACGTTTAAGTACGAGACTGTAAGCGGTACGCTCGTGAGAACCCGCTACGAGCTCGAGAAAGCTGGCACCCGTACAGTGGACGGCACGACAGAGACCCTGTATGAGGTCGTTCGCTCCCGCAAGGTGGGCTCCGGATCGTGGCAGCAAAAGGGACAGAGCCCCGCAAACCTAGGCTATTTTGAGGTGAATAAGCTGGACAAAAATGCTACTCCAGTGTCGAACCCGAGCGAAGTAGAGAGCATTCGTGTTCGATTTTCTGTGATTGCCCCGTTCCAGAGCGAAGAGACTTTTCTGCGAAGGGTCCGTCGATCGGCCGTGATTCCATACGAATAGCAAAGCGAAATCCCGTCCAGAAAGTTCTGCTCTCGGGTAAAAGATACCTCTCTTCCAGGCCCAGTGCCCGCTAAACCTGTTATATTTGACATGGCATTTTTTTTGCTCCAATCAATGGTGGGTGATTTACTACTTTATAGAAAAGTCCAGTCCATCGGCACATTGCAGAACTAAGAAGGTCTCATGGGTAAATACATCGTTCTCGCCACCCTCGCCATCGCCCTCAGCACGACGATCCTGGCAAATCAGGGGCTGCGGACCGACCTGGACACGAATCAGTCGCAAGTGACACGACAAGAAACGGTCCTTGCCCGGCAAATCGCCCTCTCGGCCTTCGAAATGGGGTTGAGCAACCTGAAGCGAGACTTCACGAGTTGGCGAGTCCAGCGCACGGAGGTTGCCTACGAGGGAGGGACCTTTGATTTGACCGCGAGCGGTCCATCGAGCGGGCCAGTGTCCCTCACCGCAGTTGGGCACTTTGGAGGCGTAACCTATAGAATTACCGGGAAGGCTGAACAGAAAGAGGTAGTGAGCGGATTGTTTAACGGGATTACGGCGGGAGGCTCGGTGGATTTTAATGTCTCTGGGCCTGGGTGCAGTGGAGGCCCCTGCGTATCAGGAATCGATCCCGCCGGGGGCGAGAACCGGCGCGGCATCAGTCTGCCGCACTCGGGGACACAGGATCAAGACGAGAAGGATGTCTGCGATGAGTTTGGAGATAAAGTGGAAGGAAAAGGCGACGGATGTGATGTGAGCAGTCGATCCCAGGCGCTAGAGGAATGGATCGATAATGAGATGGACAACCTCAAGTCCGAGATCGAGAGTCAGGCCAGTCGAGGCTCCGACGATGTGACCGTTTGCGAAAGTGGGGATAATTCCGGAAACGGAAACGGTAATGGTAACGGAAACAGTGGGGGACCGTCTAGTAGTTGTCGGTTGAATGGCAGCAGTACCGGCAGCGGCATTCTCTATGTGAAGGGGGACATGGTGATCAACGGCCAAGCGCAGTGGAACGGGCCCGTCTACGTCGCCGACGGCGGATCGATCCGAATCAACGGAGGTGGTGGTACAGCCAACATCAATGGGGGCCTCCTGATGGAGGGGAATACGGAGCTCGACATGAATGGCGGAAACCGGGTGCAGTACAATTCCGAGAAGATTGAGAAATACTTCAACACGGTCTCTTCTCTCAGCACGACGATCGTTCAAGTTACGAACCGTTCCGGGGGGCTCGTTCGATGAATGGGCGACAGGTCCGCCCCGCCTTACTGTCCCGCTCCTTCCGGTTGAAGGAAGTGGGTGTTCGGAGGAAGCAAACCGCAGGTCGAGCAGATTCGACTTGCGGTTTACTTTATGTGCTGGCGTTCGGCGTGCGTTTTGCTTTCAGTTTGTGCGGCGGGTTGCGTCGCTTCTGGCTCATTTGAATGAACCTGGCTCCCCCGTGTCTCAAAATACACTTGAAGATACTTCACCCCTCAACGAAAAAACGGACGGTCGAAACAGACATTCCGATCCAGTTTCCGGGGCGTCTCTCCCGGACGCCTGTCAGCGCATCATTAATTCCATCCCGGAGGCGTACCGGGGGCAGCGGCGGCTCCGATACTTGGCAGAAAAGACGGACGAGCTCTCCCCGGAGGAGGAGAGTACGCTCCGAGGCCGCATACGCCGATTCGCAAAACGCACGCTGGAGCTCGACGCTAGCGACATGGACCTGGGCGGGCGCGCCTGCGATGGCCATGTGTGGTATCGGGTCGATGGGGACAAGCGACGGGAAGAGGACATGGGCACTTACGAGGCCCTCGAAACGGACATTCTCATCCTCAATCTTCTCAACGAGAAGCAAACGCGGGAGCTCTTGGAGGAGGGGGCGGCTGACTTTTCGTATCGCCTCGATGTGGAGAGCCACGACGGGCGGCCCCGTCGCTTTCGGGCCACGGCGTACTCGGACTATGATCACGCCGCACTCAACATGCGCGCCATCACCGACGAGGTGTTCGCACTCGACGATCTGGGCTTCCATCCGAAAATCCAGAAGGGCATGATGTTTCGGCACGTGCGGGACGGGCTTACCCTCATCACCGGCGTTACGGGGTCGGGCAAAAGCACCACGCTCGACGCCATCATCGACGCCAACAATCAGGACTTTCCCGGCCACATCGTCATCATCGCCCAACCGGTCGAGTACATGCACAAGCCCAAGAAGTGCATCGTCCGGCACCGAGAGGTGGGAAAGGACGTGGAAACCTTCAAGGCGGGCATCACGCAGGCCCTCCGGCAGGACCCCGACATCGTCATGATCGGGGAAATGCGGGACCCGGCGACCATCCAGGCGGCCCTTGAGATTACCGATTCGGGCCACAAGGTCTTCTCGACGCTCCACACCTCTTCGGCCATGGAAACCATCGACCGCATCGTCGCTGAGGTGCCCCCCGAGGAGCAGCAGCGGGTCCGCCACCGGCTCGCGGACGTTCTGCGCTGCGTTGTGTCACAGAAGCTGCTCCCAAAAATCGGGGGGGGACGCCAGCTCGCCAAGGAAGTGCTCTGGGTCGACTCGTCGGCCCGAGCGGCCATCAAAAACGACAACGTGGGGGAAGTTTACCAAATGATGTGGGAGGGGGGCAAGCAGGGCCAAACGACCCTCGAACAAGACCTGTATCGTCTGGTCCGCAAGCGCAAAATTAAGCCGGAAGACGCGATGGACTACGCGAACAACAAGAAGCGGCTCAACCGTCTGGCATGATCCCCTGAACGTCATCTCAGGGCTCGCATCTCAGGGTTCGTTGGACCCCGAGTCCAGGTCTCCCCGGGGCTTTTCGACGTTCACGAAATACAGCGACGTCTCCGGCTGCCGCGTCCCCACCTGAACGTTCCAATACGCGGCAGGGTCGTCCCCGAACCGTTCTTTTCGGGGCTCCTTCTCGTCCTTGCTCGACTGGTGGACAAACTTGGAACGAAGGTTGCATGGTTGAAGCGTGGGGCTCGACAGAACCCTCGTGGCCGCCTCGCGCTCGATCAACTCGGGGCAGCGGGGGGCCCCTGCTCCTCACGAATTTCCCTCCCACAGTTCCAAGCGGATGAGCACATACGCACTGGGTATCATGGTGTCGGCCAAGGCCCTCCACGCCGTGCTGGTGGAGCGCACGGATGAGGAGGGAGCGGTCGTCCAGTTCAAGATGAGTGCCTCTCAGACCGGGGCCGGGGACGCCGCGCTTCCGTTTTCGGGGCCGGAAGAAGGAACGCCCGGCGTGGAGGAGGAACCGGACGACGTGACGATCCAGTTCGGCGATGAGGGAGGCGGGGGGGACATGTTCATGGGGTCGGAATTTGACGAGCTCGACGGTGGGGACGACGACCTGGCAGGGCTGGACAGCGGCACGGAGACGTGGAATTTCCAGGCGGAACTCGATCAGGTCCTCGACGAGTGCGCGGAGCGGGGATACGAGGACCCGGAAATTGCCTTCTGCAGCGCGGCCTCAGAGATTGACGAGGTCGAGCTCCGGCTTCCGCCGGACGAGGGAGAGGAGCACGCGGAAGGAAAGCGTGGCCTCCCGCTGCCGACCTCTCGGTCTGCCCTCCTCGAGATGCTCGAGGAACAGTACGAGGGCGGTGTGGACGAGGAGCGGGTGGGCTTCGTGCCGATGCACCGGACGGGAGATGGCCGCCAGCGTGTGCTGGCCCTCATTGTTCGGCCGGTGAACCCGGTGCTTCGCACCCTCTCGACGATGCAGGAGCAGACCCTTTCGCGCACCCCAAAGGCCCGTCTGCTCGACGCGGAGCCCTCTCTGTACCTGGGGCTTGCCCGGTCGATTCTCCAGCTTCCCCCGGAGACGCCCGAGAAGACGATTCTGGTGCGATCCGGCTCCGACGACACGGCTGTCCTCTTCATGAAGGGCAATACGCTGCTTCAATCGGAGCACCTGCCCGAGCTCACCGCGGAGGACTCCGCCGAGACCGTCTGCAGTCGGGTGCTCCTCCTGCAGGACGAGTACGGAATCGGAGAGGTGCAGCACATTCTCCTAATCGCGGAGCAAAATGAGGAGGTCCTTGCAGACGCCTTCAAGTCGTATTTTGCGAGTGCGAACCTCCGCCTGCTTCGCACGCATCTACCTGGTGGAGCGGAGACGGACTCGGACACCTACGCGGCGACGACCGGTGCGGCCCTCCGTCTTCTCGACGATCCGGACTACGAACCCTTCTTCCAGTCGGTCAATCTCCTGCCGGAGGACTACACCAGAAGGCGCTTCCGAATTCCGGTCGGATGGTCGGTGCCTGTCCTGCTCGCTCTGCTTGCCGTCGCAACCCTCGGATTTGTCTGGTACTACATCGCGAACGCACAGGCGATCGGCGAACGGCGGACGAAACTGAGGGCCCTGGAGCGACAGGTCGAGCAAGCAGACCCGCAAGCACTGCAACGGCGCATCGACAGCGTCCAGTCCACAGCGGCCCAGTATTCGGCGGGCCTTGAGGTCATTCAGGGCCTCCTCCGGGGAAGCAACAAGTGGAGCAAAGGAATGGCCACCGTCACGGCCCAGATCGACGCCATCGAGGGACTCTCCATCGAGCAGTGGAGTCCGGTGAGCGACACGGCAGTTTCCGTGACCGGAAAATCGAAGGCCCGGTCCCACGTGGTCCAACTGGCCCGGCGGTTGGAGGGCCAGATCAACAGCCTGACCTTTACCGAGGTGCGGGACGTGCCCCTGTACAACTTTGAGCTTGCGATTCCTCTTGACATGGCCAAGCCCAGGGCCGTCACCTACTGGCGCAAGCAACGTTCGACCGCAACCTCGTCGACCGAATCGACCCAAACTGCCGCGGTGGACTCAACGACGCCTCCTCCGTCCGAATCGGAGCGCGACACCTCCCGAATTGCCGGCACGGCAACGTCGCCCCCCGGCGAAGCCGTTGCCAACGCGTCCTCCTCCCCCCCAGCCCCCGCCGCAGACTCGTCGGGAGCCGACACCTGGACCGTCGTCGTCGCCTCTCTGGTGGAGAAGCAGGCGGCCGAGCAGGTTGCCCAAGAGTATCGGGATCGCCTGAGCACGGCGGACTATCCCGTTCAAATACGATACAGTTCCGGGAAAGGCCGGTACCGTGTAGGCGTCGGAACCTTCTCCTCGTTCGAAGCCGGATGGTCCACGCTCCAGGAGAACGGGGAGCGCCTCCCGGAGGACGCATGGATGCACAGGTATTCCTCGGGGCAGGCGGGAACGGATACCATCTCGGAGACTCCATGAACCCCACGAGGCCTGACCCGCAAGGGGACGTCCACAGATCCCTGTCTGGCATGCACTGCAGCACCAATCGTCACTCCCCATTCCAGAAGCGACATCAAATTTAGCGCCGCAGGCCTGCCTGCCCGAGCAGCGTCATCCCGCCCTCTGCTGAGGTGACCCCCCGAAGGTCATCCTCTTCCGCGTGGGACCCTCGTCAGGGAGCCCAAAATCACGCGCCCTCTGACGCTGCGGGTGGCACGACCATCGAGGACGCTCTTCGGACGCGATGGCACCAGCGCTGCCTATATTTCTTCGGCATCAATTGAACGCCTCATGTTCAACGTTGGCTCCAACCAGATTCTCCTCCTCACCTGCCTCGCTCTCCTGATTGCGAGCGGCACGTACCTGACGTATTTCCGTCAGCAGAACACGCTCAACGCACTGGAGCAGGAGATTGAGGCGAAGCGGGAAGAGCAGGAGAACATCCGAACGCTCCAAGCCAACCTCACGAAGGCGAGGGCCACGCTCGACACGCTGCGACAACGGTGGCGCACCCGGTACAAAATCATCCCCGAAACCGTCTCGTCGCCAGCCGCCGTGAACTACCTGACGGAACTCACACAGACGGGATTCAAGACGTTCAACGTGACCTCGGAGGGCGTGGAGAAGCGAAACGGATACAGCGTCCGAACCTTCAGTGCCGAGGGGGAAGCCTCCTTCAAAAGCCTGTACCGGTTCGTGTGGACGGTCGAAAACAGCCGTCCTTTTTACCGGATCCGCGATCTCAGTCTGAGCTACCTCGAGAAGCGCACACAGGATGAGGAGACGAACCGCACGACAATGGAGGTCCTAGTGTCCTTCCAGATGAACGTACAGGCCGTTTTCGGGGCGGTCGACAAGATCGAACAGAATCGACCCTCCGACGAGCGGGAAGTGGAGGGACTTCCGGTGGTCCAAACGTCCACGAGTCCCCCGCTCCCTTCACGCGTCCTCCCCGATCCAGCGCCCGAGCGGAATCCCTTCTATCCCCTCGTATTCGAGCAGATTCCTCCGAACGAGTACGGGCGCCTGAACGTCGAGTCGGCCACGCTCGTCTCGATTGTCGACGGGCGAGCCGTCTTCGAGACAGGGGATGGATTTGAGCGTGTCGCGGAAGGGGACCGGGTGTACCTAGGCCGAATCGTCGAGGTGAACGCCACCAAAGGCCGGGTTGTCGCTCGGCTGAATAAGGGGGGTGTGGTTGAGAAGGTGGAGCTCACCCTAGATGCCGACAGCCTCCTCCAACGACTCCGTAACCGAGAGGGGCAGAATTCGGGGGGACAGCAGGAATAATACTTGCAACAGTCAATTCACGTCATCGCCGATAGAAAAGGGGAGAGCCAGCGGAACTGCTCTGCTGTCCCTTGCACGTTCTTCTCTGCATAGCATTCTCCCTGTAGGTAGATCCGACCATGGAACGCACTCTGCTCACGATTCGCTGCTTAATCGCCGGCCTGGTCGCGGGCGTCCTGCTGGGCGCTCCCATTCTGCCGGCCGCGGCACAGGAGCGTCCGAGTCAGCGAAAGACGCGGACCTACATCCCCCCCGAGAAACTGGTTTCGTTTCGGAAGAACACTCCCCTGAACCAGTTCATCGAGCTCCTCAACCCGGTCTTCGAACGAGAGCTGGGAAAGCGAATCGTGGACCCGAAGAACCGGACGATTCCCATCCGAGTCCCCATCTCGGGCATGCACTACTTCGATGCCTTCGAAAAGGTCCTACAGGCAAATGATTTGGCCTACCAGGAGACGGAGACGGTTTTCCTCGTCCGAAAGCCCCAGCAGAGTGAAGGCCGAGTCCCGCAGGATACGAGTGGATCCCCCCCCGCCACGCTCGGGACCCGCGAAATTCGGATCAACGCGATTCTTTTCAATCTGAACCTTACGAAGGTCCGAGACCAGGGCCTACGGTGGAACGAGATCCTTGGATCTCTCCAGCAGGGCGGGTCTGGAGGACAAGGTGGTTCGGGAGGACAGGGCGGGTCTGGAGGACAGGGCGGGCAGGGCCAGCAGGGGACCTTCTCCATCAAGACCGACAATCTCTTCGAAAGCGTCGATAATATCCTGCAGGCCCCTGAGCAGATCACTCTCGGTCGCTTCCGGCGATTTCTCAATTTGCTTGAGCAAGAGAACGTGGGACGAACGATCGCAAATCCGCAGGTGACCGTCCAGAGCGGAGAGCAAGGTCAGATCCAGATCGGACAGGACATCCCGGTCCAGACGCAGGACTTTGCGGGCAACACGGTGACGCGCTTCTTCGAGACCGGCATCATCGTCGACGTCACGCCGACCCTGCTCAGTCAGCCTACTGCCGATACGTCTGGGGCTCCCGTCATCGACTTCATCCACATGGACGTGAAGGTTGAAGACTCCAACAGCCAGCCGTCCCCTTCGGGCCCTGTCATCAACCGAAATCAGGCGAACACGCAGGTGCTTCTGCTCGATGGAGGGGCGACCGTCATTGGGGGTCTCATCTCGAAGCAGAAGACGAAAACCCGAAGTGGAGTCCCAATCCTGAAGGACCTGCCGGGGTGGTTCTTCGGGCTTCGGTACATCTTTGGCACAACGACGACGAACGTCACCGAGCAAGAGCTCCTCATTGTGCTCCAGGCGGAGATTGTGGAGCCGCTTCGGGCCCGAGCGAAACAGGCGCGCAAGGATGAGCTCATCGACAGCCGCCGCCGCAACGCCCGTGAGGCCTTGAAGCGGCTCGGAAAGCGGTACACAGAGCAGGATTGGTTCCCCAAACCCAAGTCCGAGTCGAAGCAGGACGAAGACGAGAGTCGTGAAAATCCGGACCGCTAGCGGTCCGGGCCCGGTTCCGCACGCCCGCGGCCCGCCGACTTGCGGGGGCAGGAACACCCGTTCCGGCGTCTGATACAGGGGAGCGCTTTCGTGCCTCCAAACGTGTCCGCGACGTGCGCCCATGATTCCCGTCTGGCTCACCGACACGGTGACGAGTGACCTGAACCGGGCTATTCACTACACCCAACTCTGGGGCCTGCACGGCATGGAGCTACGGACCGTCGGTGGCCCCGATGACCGGGTCCCCTTCGTCAACGAGAAACAGATCCGGACCCAGATTGAGGGCACGGACCTGCTCCTCTCCAGCGTGGTCCCGAGCGTGTTTGAGGGGCCAGTGAGCGACCGTGCCGCCTGGATGAACGACCTTCTCCGGTTCGAAGATACCCTCGAGCTGTGCCAGCGAGTTGGCTGCCCCCGAGTCACCATCGCCCCGTTCGCGGCGGAGCCCGGCCGTTCCATGGAGCCGATGGCCGAGGCCCTACAGCGGGCCGGTGAGAAAGCAGACGAGCATGACGTTCTGATCGCCGTCCGCAACGGCCCCGAGACCGCGTGCCCGACCGGTCAGGCCCTCGCCGAACTGCTAGGCCGTGTGGACGCCTCGAGTGTACGAGCGGCCTGGAACCCTGTCGGGGCACTTCGGGCCGGCGAGGATCCCACGGAGGGATTGATGGCACTCGCGGGACTCGTGACGCTTGTTCGTTGCAGCGATGGCGGCGTCGAAGGAGGACGCTGGGTCGAGCGTCCCCTCGGGGACGGAGCCGTCGGGTGGAGGGAGCAGCTGGAACAGTTGTCCGCACAGGGCTTCCGGGGACCCATCAGCCTCGAAATTTACCAGGAACCGCGGCCGAAACACGGCCTCCGATCGGCCACAACCCTCATCCAGATGGTCCGTGACGTGCGGGCCGAGGCCGTATCGGGGGACCGGTAAGGAGACCCTCTTCCGGACCCGCGAACCCTGGCTCTCGCAGGACACTTGCCTCTCGCAGGAGGCCCTCACGAATCCGGAGTGAGCCGGACCCGGGGCAGCGTCCAGGGGCACGACCCCCATGTCCGCAAGGACCGCGGTCCGGAAACTCCCCCGGAATTCCATCCGTATCGTGCGCAGACTTCGCGATGTCCTCATCACAGACACGGTGCAAGTGCTCATGGCTGTATCCCGGGACGACGTCCAGCACGTCGCACAGCTCGCCCGACTCGACTTCTCGGAGGAGGAAGAGCGACAGATGGCCGAGGAGCTAAGCCGAATCCTCGACTACGTCGACAAGCTCAACGAACTGGACACGTCTGGAGTGCGCCCGATGTCGCACGTCCTGGACGTCACGAACGTCTTCCGTGCAGACGAGGTTGAGACCCGTATCAACCGAGAACAGGCCCTTGAACCTGCCCCGGAGGACGACGATGAGCACTTCCAGGTGCCGAAGGTGATCGAGTAGTCCCTGTGCCCACCGCGCGGCAAAGCCTCCCGGGTGCTGGGGCGATGTCGTGGAACGGAGAGGAAACCACTACTCTCCACGAGAGGCCGCCGGGGATCAGAGACAGTCAGGAGGATTGGGGCCTGGCTTCTGGCCTCAGCGCACCACTTCAATCGATCCCGTCTTCGTCTGCTCGTCCAGCACAAGCCGGTACGGATACGTGCCCGCGGCCCAGTTTGCCGTGCGCACGTGCACCTCGTGTGTGCCGGGCGAAAAGGACCCGTAGCGCCGGGTGGCGACACGCCGTCCCAGAAGATCGTAGACCTGCAGGGTGACAGACGTCTGGGCGGAGAGCGCCAATTCGAATCGGGTCTGCGAGCGGGCGGGGTTCGGAATATTTCGGCTTACGGTCGTCGTGGTCGGGGGCAGGTCCACGCGATCGTCCACGCGGCGCACAATGGCAGAGCGCTTGGGGTAAAAGAGATCTCCGGGGCACGCTGTCGCCTTAATGTCCCGATGCCCGTAGATGGTGCGAAAAGTGCGCCCGTATCCTTCGTAGAAGCTAAATCCTCGGGGGCGAATGCGGCGCCGCTGTGCAATCCAGGCGAAGAGGTCGACGAAACTGTCGATGAGCGACGGTGTGGGTTGCTGGTTCTCGGGAGGATGGAAGTACCCGAGCCCGGCCGTGCCCACGCTTCCGTCGTTGTATCCGTCATGGGCGGCCACCACGTCCCGCGTCGGGTTTCCGTCCTCTCGTCCCTGAAAAATGGCCCCAGTCTGGCACACGAGATAATTATACCCGATGTCGATCCACCCTCGCGTGTTCATGTGGAAGTCTTGGATGGCCCGCACGGCGGCCGCACAGTCCGTCCACGTGTCGGCGGCCCCGGCGCTAGCGGTGGCTGTGTGATGGATGGCTAGGTGCGTAGCGCGCTCGTACTGGTAGCCCTGCGACGGGGGCTGCGCGCCCCACTCGCTGCGCGCGTAGATGCGGGGCTTCGACGTATCGGCCGTTCCCCCCGGTCCCCTGATGTCTTTCGGGGGAGCGGGACCGTCTGTCGAGTTGATGACGTGAAAGGAAAGACGCTGGAGGGTGGGGGAGGCCGTGTCGGTGGCCTGCAGGGTGAGACGCGCCTGCACGTAGCGGGTGCCCGGCTTCACCAGGAGGGGGCCTGCCGCGACGTCTCCCACGTAGGACGCTGCGTGTTCAGCGTCACTGGGAGGAGCGGAAACCGGCGTTCGATGGGGGAGAATTACCCACTCGGTCCACGTACTGCGGTCTGTGCTCGTCCGGAGTTCGATCCTGAGGTCCGCCCCGTCCGGTACGTCCGCGTCCCAGTGCAGTCCGACCGCGTTCGCGGGAAAAGGAAGACCGATCACTGAAGAGAGGACCGTCCCCGTGTCTGCCCCCCTCCGCAGGCGTACGGCCTCGTCAACCCGGATGCCGGATGCGGCCTTGGCCGCACTGCGCCAGTCGGCCGCCGACAGGTGGAGGCGAGCGCGCTGGACGGAAGAGGCGCCCGTGTTCGGGGCCTGAGCGTGAGTAGGAACGCTCCATCCGGCAAGAAGAACCACGAGAACGGCGTACAGAAAAGGCGGTTTGGCCTCCATGGCGGCGCTCTCCTTTTTGAAAAAGCATACCTTCTAAAGAAAAACAGTATCAATCGAGCACAATTCCAAATCATTCGAACCCGCCACAGTGTAGGCCGCGTTCTTCTCGGCGCGGCGTCAACGCTTGCTGTTGATGGTGGGGCCCCGGCGGCACTCGGGGCGACCTGTCGTGCGTTTTGTGGCCGCACCGGTGGGCTGAGGCTCAGAACGGCTGTCCCACCGTGGAGACGTGCGGGAGGTGCAATGGAGAATCTGTGAGGACATCATCAGGACTCCGGTCGCGGGGAACGGTCTGTCCGTATTTATGTGTGTTCCTACACGGAATTGGTGAAGTGCAAACATTGCTACTTCGGCCATGGGACGCATCCTGCGCAATCGCATTAAGCAAACGGTTCCCTTCGACGATCAGGCGCAGGACGCGATGTTGAATCTCTTTGTCGCCGCTGCACACGTGCGCCGACGCGTCGAGGAGGTCTGCCAGCAGTACGATCTCCAGTTCAGTCATCACAACGTCCTTCGCATCCTCCGTGGGGTCCATCCCGACGGGCATCCCCGCTGTGAGATCATCGAGCGGATGCTGGATCCTTCCCCCGACGTGACCCGCCTGATCGATAAGCTTGTAGACCGGGGACTCGTCCGACGATCAGAGAGCGAAGAGGACCGCCGGATGACGATTCATACCATCACGGACGAAGGGCTCGCCCTGCTCGACGAGATGAATCCCGACATTCGAGCCGTCCAACGCTGGTTCGACGAGCGAGTGTCCGACCGAGACCTTCAGCATCTCTCTCGCATCTGTGAGGGCATCTACGCAGGATACGAGCACGACGAGTAGTCTCAAAAACATGTTTCAACAAATAGTGCGGGACGGCTGTATCGTTCATTCGGCCTGTCCCGCGGGTGTGCGGCGTTCGGGCATCCGACGAAGACCCTGCGCACCCTGCATCGTTCGATTTCATGGATCAACCCCCACAAACAATGAGTGATCTAGACACGCAGGACCAGGAACTGAACGACATGATCCTCCAGGGCAAGATTCTGGAGGCCTTCGACAAGTTCTACGCCGACGATATCGTCATGGAGGAAGACGGGGACGAGCGCGTCGGCAAGGAGGCGAACCGGGAGTACGAGGAGCACTTCGTCGGCTCCCTCGAAGAATTCCATTCCGCCGAAGTGGTGGCGCGGGCAGTTGACGAGGAAAACAATGTGACCTTTTCGGAGTGGGAAAACGACATGACCCTCGAAGGGGTGGGTCGGGTTCAGCAGCGGCAAGTTGCCGTCCGCACCTGGAACGATGAGGGCCAAGTGACCCACGAGAAGTTCTACAAGCTCGGATAACGGCCGTCGGAAGCGCTCTCAGAATGGAACCCCGAATTTCCGCGCGGTTCCTCCCCCACCAAGAGAAGTCCCCGGAGTTGGTTTGACTCCGGGGATTTCTATTCGGGAGCG
>NZ_JBDGQQ010000090.1:0-32774 GCF_042218895.1 Salinibacter sp.
GGCGCACAATGTCCTGCATGGGAGCATCTTCCGAGAGATCAATCTGGCGCTGGCCAAAGTGGTTAAATTGGAGCCACGCTCCATCGCTGTTGGTGTAGCCGCTTCCCGGCCGCCGGTCGGCGTCTGTTGTGCTGAACGTGGCGTTCGCGGTCGCGCTGAGGCGGTCCGTCAGGTCAACCGTTCCGTTGAACGTGAACTGTCGCTGCGCCATGTTGGCCTGAGGCGTATTCCCTAGCTGCTGGGTATTCTGCAACGAGAGGCGGTAGTTGTACGAGTCGCCTCCCTGGGAGAAGGCAACGTTGGTGTTGGAAGTGAGTGATCGCCGAAAGTAATTTTCGACGTTGTTCGGATGAGCGTCCCACGGTGTTACCTCTCCCTTCTTCCCGTTTACGTTGTCGTAGCTGAACCATTCTCGCACCATTCGGCCATCAAGCCGCGGTCCCCAGGACTGGTCCGTGCCGAAGTCCGCCACGAGCTGGCCCTGATTGTTCATGGCAAAGTTCGGGGAGGCTCCTCCCCCGTACTTGTTCTGGTAGTCGGGGAGGTTGTACAGGTCCCCAACAGTGAGTGACGACTGGAACGTGACGCCGATGCCCTCGTCTCGCGTTCCATCCTTGGTGGTAATTCGAATGACCCCGTTCGCGGCTCGGGAGCCGTACAAAGCCGCCGCACTGGCCCCCTTCAGAACAGAGATGGACTCGATATTCGAGGGGTTGATCATGGAGGCGGCATTGCCGTAGTCGTATCCCCCAAGGCCTCGCTGCTGTCTTTCTGAGTTGAAGGTGGAGTTGTCGAGTGGCACCCCATCAACCACAATGAGGGGCTGTGTGTCGCCCGAGATCGTGCCCGCCCCGCGAATGGTGATGCGTGCAGACCCTCCCATCTGCGTCGAACTATTGACGCTAACCCCAGCGGATTTTCCGGCGAGTGTACTGATAAAGTTCGTCTCGCCAGCCTGCTCTAGCTCTGCACCATCCACTGTGCCGACGGAGTACCCAAGCGATCGCTCTTCCCGCTGGATTCCGAAGGCCGTCACGACGACATTCCCCAACTCTACCTCAGACGGCCTGAGTTGAATTCGGACGTTGGTCGTCTCGTTGGCCTGCACCTCCACAGGAACTTCCTTCATCACGTACCCGACAAACGAAACCTGAAGAGTATACGAGCCGACTGGAACCCCAGAGAGGCGAAACATTCCGTTTTCATCGGTTGCGGTTCCTGCCCCCGTTTCGGAAATCACGACATTGGCACCGGGAATTGTGTTGGAGGTGGTGCTATCGACCACCGTTCCGGCGATCGTTCCCTGTTGAGCAAGCGCGTTTCCAAACGGAATCAAAAGGAGCGCAGCAGTGACCGCTGTGGCCAAGAGGTTCTTGTACATAGCACTGAGTGGTTTTGAGTCAGGCACGACTGAGGCACAGGGGAGGTGCCCCTGATGATTGTCCCCGTGGAACGGACGGACTTGGCCGAAAGGGGTGGGGTGTTCAGGCTTTGTGGCTCGACCCCCGAATCGTTGTCGAGAACTTCCTCTCACTGAGACCGGGATCAGAACCTTCTACCTCTCGGCGCCTGGACCTCATGGGGTCCACGGCAAGGGTAGGATACCCCGTGGAAAAAGGAGGTGTGTACCAGTCAGGCCATCCGTTGCGGAGAATGTGCAGGAGTAGCGCGAAGATCCTGTCGTTCGCGGCACTTAATCCTAGTATACTTCGGGGTCTTCTGTCAAACGGTTCCCATCGTTTCAAATTAAGTTTCGATGCATTGAAGGTAATAGTGTGGTTAAATACAGCGATGGTAGACAGTCTGTCGTGCAGCAGATGACATGCACACCTTCCAGCCCCCCCCGATCTCGGGGAACGGACATCGGCGGGTAAGGCGGATCGGAAGGTGTGATGGCTCGACGGTAGCCCGTCCGGACGCTCTAGCGCTCTGTGTAAGGAACGGTGACCGGCAGATTTCTGCGGGATTTAGAGATTCCTTAAGAACCTGTTAGGCAGCCTCAGTCCGCGTTACATTTCTGCCAGGACAATGGTTCGGGGCTTCTTCTGGGCGAGGCTATCCCGTGGAGGGCCTTCGGCAGAGAGAGCCTCTTCGTCCCCGGCTGTCGTTCCGTACAGCGATGAATGACTGTACGCGGAGGCGGCTCCGGGAACAGACGAGCTCGGAGGCGACCATGAACCCCGGTTTACTTCCCCACCTGGGACGAAAGTCCCCGGCGGCGTCTGTGGTCCGCGCCCCCCCAGCGCTTCCCTGCAGAGTTGCGATGAACCCCTGAGTGACCACTGTCGTGAACCTCGGCGGGGCAGATGGGAAGCAAACCAGAACCCTAGATCTCACGCGGTGCCAGCGAAGAGGGTTGGAGAGAACGACGCTGATCGATTGTACGTAGCGCATGTCGGGGAGCCTGGGCCGGCAGGGGTCACGGGTGGAGTTTGAGTCCCTGCCTGGCGCCTCCACTGACCGTTTTTCCCAAGACAGAGGTCGCGAAGACCGACCGCAGAGCGATGACACGATGTCCGTCGTGCGGGGCCCACCGCGCCGAAGAAGATGACTACTGTCCGGTGTGTGGGGAAACCCTCACCGAAGTTCAGTTTTCGGAAGCATCCGCCCAGGCCTGGTACGAACGGTCAGGGGCTCTTTTCCTACTCGTGCTTCTCTTCTGGCCCGCGGCCCTTTACGGGTTGTACCGACGGGGCGAGTGGTCACGCCCCGAAAACCAAGCTTTCCTCATCGGATGCTTTCTGATGGCCTTCGTGTGGCTCGCTGTGGCATAGCCGTTGCGGCTCCGGCTTCTACGGCACCTTGCCTGAAGGCACGAGTGCACAGGAGCCAGGACCGGCCGAGAATTACCGCCGGGAATGCGGAGGCTCGCCGGAGCCGCTCGGTCAAGCTTTACCCGTCGATGCCCTCGCCATCACCGTCCGCAGGCGGTCGAATGGGGAAGCAGGTTCCTTCTCCTTCCTCAGCGTCGACCCCGATGGCTTCGTCCAACGGAACACCGTCGCCCCCAGAAGTGACGGTTCGAATCGAGTGAAGGAACCCCTCGGCACCCAAAAAGCCTCGGGGCAGCCCCCCTCAGGGCTTTGGGTCGGACCGTACGGGGAGAACCAGCTTGCTGGGATGATTGGGCCCCAGGTGGAATTTCACAGTCGCAGTGCGTGCGTCTTGGATGGTCTCCTGCATGGGGGCCCTACCGGAGTTGTAGTTTTTCTGCCGTTCCGGGTCATTCAGGGGGGCAATCACCAGGCGGATTCGACTTCCCTCTTTAATCTGGCGTGAGGTCCAGTAGAACCGGTCGAACCGGTACCGTTCGATTGTGCCCGGTTCGACGAGCGAGGAGGTAGTCACTCCGTTCCGATGCCGGGCCCGGAGTGCCGTCTGGCCCAGGTAGATCGTCCGTCCGGTCGGTCGAATCTCGTAGACCCATGCGGCGAGGTCGGTATCCGGCACGTCCAGCTCAATCCAGGCGTCCAGATGCATTTGGCCGGACATCTCGAAACTCTCCTTCACCGGAGAACTGTGGTAGATGAGTTTGGGCCCGTCGAGGAATGCCGCCCCGGGCGCCGTGTAGTCGTCCTCCATCGACTCCAAGGTGGCCACGTCCGCGGTGTCGCGGGGATCGTAGACGTACTGATCGACGTCTTGGGCCTCCGGACGGGAGGGGGCGAGCTGCCCGGCATCGAAGGGCTCCTCCGGATTCTTGCCGGGCGAGCGCAGGTATAGCTTCCGCGTAGTGTCGGCCACCGCCGCCAGTGAGGGCGCCGTTCGCCATTGACCCGTCCCCATCACGTAGTACACCACCCGATCCTTCAGAATTGTAGGCTTCGCTCCGTCCCGGAGCACCCAGTCAAACCAACGCCGATGGAGGCGATTCACATCGATCGCCGCGGTGTCGGCGAAGGTGAGGCCCTTCAGCTCCCGGGCCGGATGACGGGTGCCCCCGTGGCTCCACGGCCCAATCAGCAAATAGTGCTGCCTCGTTCCCGGCCCGGATCCGTGCTTCATGTGCTTCCGGTAGTAGCGGAGCGCCCCGGGCTGATCGCCGTCGAAATGGCCGGTGATGGTCAGGATTGGCTGGTCGAGCCGGTGGTAGTCGGCCGAATCCGGACTCGGGGCCTGCCAGTAGTCGTCGAGATGGGGATGGTCGACCCAGCGCTCGAAGATCTGAGCCGAGCGCAGGGAAAGACCCGTGATCTCATCGAGCGTAGCGAAGGGCGTTCCCTCTCGGTGCATCTCTCTGTACTTGCGGTTCCAGTATTCGGTGTCGCCGAACAGCGATCCCTGTGAGGCCTGTCCCTGCACGAAAGCGAGCCAGCGCGTCGCGTAGCTAAGGAAGATCCCATTCGGGTTCGGGAAGTCCCATCCCGGATACGCCGAGGCAGTGGGCACGACGGTGCGGAGCGGGCCCGGATTCTCCGCCAAAGTCTGCCACTGGACCATGCCGCGGTAGGACCCTCCCCGCATGGCCACGCGCCCGTCACTCCAGGGCTGACGGGCAATCCAGTTGACGACCGCAGCGCCGTCGGCGCCGTCCTGAACCATCGGCCGGAACGTGCCCTCCGACGCACCCCGACCCCGGACATCCACGTTGAGGTAGCTGTAGCCGCGCCTGGCAAAATAGGTCCCGTATTCGTGGGCGTCGTCGGCCGTGTAGGGGGTCATCGAGAAAATGGTCGGACGGGCTTTCTCAACCGGCGTAGGCCGGTAGAGGCGGCCGTGGAGCATGGTGCCTCCGGCCCCCGGAATCATCACGTCCGTAATGGTGAACGAGACCGTGTCCGACGGGGCGGCCCGACCGGACGCCTGATGCCTCACCGGTGCCTGAGCAGAGGCCACGACAGGCATCAAAGTCTCTGCCAGCAGGCCGATCAGCACCATCAGGAGTGCCGTCCGGAGAACGCGGGTGGACGAGGGGGGGACGTGGGCAGCACACCGCATGACAGGACACTCAACGTTGTACCAATTGTCGACACTTACATGCTCGTAGCACTCCTTTCACAGGAAATCTCCGCGAGCACGATCCGAGGGGAGGCACGGCAGCTAAGGAATCCCCGTATCGATCTTCGTGGAAAAGATCCGGGGGCAGAGCCGTCCTCGGAGCCGGGCACTACTCGATGCGGCACACCCGGTCTGGAACCGCTGGAATGGTGACGAGCAGGCCTTCAAGATTGCCGCATGGATGAGTAGAAGAAAATCTACGAAACGCGACGCGTAAACTCAGCCTGCCCAGGGACAAATTCCAACGGTCCGGTTCTACGAGTCCCGTCACTGGGGCTGCCTGCGCCGGAGCCCCCCGTCGAGAATTGGCGCTGACCCGAGCACTTTGGGCCGCTCAGGCCGGGCGGGCGTCCTCCAATTAGAGAACGAATGCTCCGCCCGGGATGGACGGCCGAGGCTTCGTTGATTGAGGAGAGGACTAACGCCCCCCCGTCAGGCCACACCCAGAATCTGAACCTGTGGAGGGACGGGATCGGAGTCAGTTTCTCCGGGTCGCGCTCACGGGGGGCGATGAGCACGTACGATCGGACACAGAACAGACACAGAACAGGCCCCGATTCAAGCCGAGAATCGGGGCTCGGGACGACCAGTCAGAAATGAGAGCCGCCTCCCGGATTCGAACCGGGGACTTCATCCTTACCATGGATGTGCTCTACCGCTGAGCTAAGGCGGCCGGTGAAGCACTGCAGTTCGGCATGGACCGGAGGCCCCGACAGGGGGCCCGACGGCCCGAAAAACGGAGCGGGAGACGGGATTCGAACCCGCGACTTTCACCTTGGAAGGGTGATGCTCTACCCCTGAGCTACTCCCGCAAATAGAGCGCGGATTTTGGAGTGAGGAATGTGGAGTTCTGAGCCTTCAATTCCCAATTCCAAACTCCCCAATCCAAACTCGAACCAGTGGGCCGGGGAGGATTCGAACCTCCGAAGGCATAAGCCGGCAGATTTACAGTCTGCTGCGTTTGTCCACTTCGCTACCGACCCGGGCGATCCGTGCGAGGAGATGCGCCATCCCTTCTCATCGGTCTGAATATTTTATCTTCTAGGTCTCGTTCAAGGTTTCTGGCACGGAAAAGTTGCCTGGACCGGGGTCGAATTTCAAATGAAGAGGACGCAATCGGTCTCCGCCGAAGGCCCGGCGCCCCCCAGAGGGTAGTCAGTTCCGTTCGGGCTCTACGGCGGGGGGGAGGCCGACGACGCTGGCGCCACGACGACGGGCTCTCCAGAATCGGCGAACCAGAGCACAGCCCGACCAACCGGTTCCCCCAGCGTCTCTGCCCAACTTTCCGCGTAGGCGCGGGCCTGCCGCATGTAGGGATGATGGGCAGACAGGCCGTCCGAGGCGCGGCCCTCGACACGGTCGCTCTTGTAGTCGACGAGGACCCACTCGTCGTCCCGGTGATACGCGAGGTCGACTACTCCACGCTGGACGACCGGCGTCGAGTCGCCGGAATGGGTCTGTCGCGCAAGCGGATATTCGGTGTACACCGGGGCTGCGTCCTGGAGCTCCTTCCATATTCGACTGTCGAGGAACCGTCGGATCATTGCCCGGACGCGGTCGACCTGCTCGGGTCGTGTCTCGGCCCCTTCCTGCGCCAGAGCTGCCCGCACCGCAGCCTCCGTGACGGGAGCATCCTCCATCCGCGTCTGGACGCACTGTTCGAGCAGCGCGTGAAGGGCTGCCCCGAAGGCATCGCCGTAGCCATCGGTTTCCGGATGGAGCGCATCCGCGGCCCGGCTCGGGGCCGCACCGGTTACGGTTTCCGTCCGGTACGACGGGTCGGTGAGTGACTGGAGGCGACGCCGCCGCTCGGCCGTTCGCGCCTGAAGACGAGGGGCAGGGGCGGCCGCCCGACCCGGCGGGGCCTCCCGCTCGGGGGCCTCTAGCTCGGGAACGTCGGCCGCCTCCAGGTGCGGGTAGAGGGGGGCCCAGCATCCGGCCTCGGGCTTCTCCGGATAGGTGGACACGACCAGGAGCTTCTGGGCTCGGGTGGCCGCCACGTAGAGGAGTCGGCGCTCCTCAGCCGCTTCGTGGCGCTCCTCGAGCGCCCGAAATCCGTCCTCGCCCTCCCACCCGAGCGGGGGGTGCGTCACCCTCCGGCGGTGTCCCTGGCCCTGCACGATCGGGGCCACCAGCTCTCCGGTGTCACGGCGGAGGTGGCGGGTGGTCGTCTGTCCGCCCCCCGAGCTATACGGATCTGCCAGAAACACAACGGGGGCCTCCAGCCCCTTGGCCTGGTGCACGTTCATGACCCGGACGGCGTCCTCGCTGCCCGTCTCCAACGTCATCCCGTCCACGTCCTCCTCCCCATCGACGATGCGCTGGAGCTCCTCCAGCACCTCGGCCCAGCTGAGTCCCCGAGCCGTCAGGTCCTGGACGGACGTGAGGGCCCGGAGGACGTGCCCCGCCCGCAGGGACCCTTCCGAGGGCGTGGCCGGGTGGGCGGCGCCGGCCAGAAGACCCGACTCGTCGACGATTTGCCGAAGCGCTACGCTCGGGGCCCGGTCTTGAAGGAGCACGCGGGCCCGGCGGAGCCGTTCGAACGCGCCGGCGAACAGGGCGTCCCGGGGGGCGTCCAGACGCTGGCGGACAGGCTCCGGAACCGGCTCGTGCATCTGGCCAAACGTCCCTCCAGCCTGGGCATACCGGTACAAATCTTCGTCGCTTGCCCCCACCAGCGGCCCCTTGAGGTAGGCCACGCAGGCGACCTCGTCGTCCGGGCGCAGGGCGCACGTCATGAGGTCCACGATCGCCTTCAGTTCGGCCGAGTCCCCAAGATCCTCGCTCCCAGTAACGGTGTAGGGGATGCCATGCTCGGCGAGGGCTTCGGTGTACACCGAAAGGCGCGACTTGGTGCGGGTAAGGAGGAGAAAGTCTGCGTAGTCGGCCCCACCCGCAAAGACCGCGGTCTCGTCGCCCGCCTCCCCGTAGAACGTCTCCTCTAGGCTCTCGGCCCGGGCCGCGCGGATGAATCGGACGATTCGCTGGGCGTCCTGGCGAGCAATGTCCTCGCCCCGATTCCGGTACACCTTGTCGATGGTGATCCGGCGCAGGGGAGAGTCGCCGCGGCCCTCCGGCCGCTGAGGATCGAACGGCGTGTAGGGGGCCTGGACGTCGGCCAGCGCCGGCTCGTCGAAGATGGCCCCGAACGCCTCGTCGCACCAGTCGCAGAGGGGAGCCAGCGACCGGAAGTTTTTTGTGAGCGTGACCGTCTCGCCCCCCGAGCGTTCGATCAGATCCCCCACCGACTCAAACACGTCCAGGTCCGCCCGCCGGAACCGATAGATCGATTGCTTGCCGTCGCCGACAATGAAGAGGCTTCCCGGTTGGGGTTGGCACTCGGTCCAGCGGGTCTCGGTGGGGGTGCGGCTGGTGAGGTAGAAGAGGATCTCTGCCTGCAGGGGATCGGTGTCCTGAAACTCATCGACCAGTAGCCGCGGATGGCGGTCTTGAATAGCTTCTCGGATGCGCGGGTGGTCCCGAAGCAGGTCGCGTGTGCGAAGGAGCAGGTCGTGGAAGGTGAGCAGTCCTTCCTCTTCCCGGAGTGTCGCGAAGGTATGAACGGCCGGACGGACAAACTCGACGGCCGCCCGGTGGACGTAGGCTCTCCACCGGCGCAGGACGGGACGCACGACATTCTGTACCAGCGCGGGAAGACGCTCGTCCCGGAGCGTGCGGGCCCAGTCATAGGCGTCGGTGCGTTCGCCCCGCCAGCACTTCAGGGTCACGTCCGCCGACTCTTCGTCCGAGACCGCCGTGAACGTTTCCAGGAAGGCAGCCTTCTGCTGCGGCGTCTCCAAGTCCTGGTACGCGAGCCGCTTCTCCGCCGTGTCGAACGCCCTCATGGCTGCGTCGCGCCCGTTCGGAAGCTCATCGGGACGCCGCGCCTGCCATTGTGCCAGCCGGCGCTTCGCCTCGGCCACGGCCTCGTCCATGTCCGGCACCTGGTCTGGAGCGTTCACGTAGGGCTCCAACTCCGGGTGCCTGCAGAGTCGCTCGAAGAAGGGTTCCAGGTCCCCGGGCTCCATCCCGAGTTCGGTGAGGGCCTGAATCTGGTCGGGATGCGTGTCCCGCACCCGCTGAAGGTGACGCTGCCAGGCTCGTTCACGGAGTTGCCGTTCGTCCCGGTCGTCGAGCCCGGCGGTAAAGTTTGGCGGCAGGTTCGCGGCGATGGGCCGTTCGCGGAGCAGCCGTGCACAGAAGGCATGCACGGTGCCGATGAAGGTGCGCTGCGCATTCTGGAGGGCTTCGGTGACCCGGAGGTGCTGCTCGGTGCCGTCCGGGAGCGCGCTCCGGGCCCGGCGAAGCTCCTCGAAGAACCGCTTGCTCATTTCTCCGGCCGCCTTCCGCGTGAAGGTGATGGCCGTGATCGCATCGGCCGGGACGCCGGTCCGAACGAGCCCGACCATACGGGCGACCAGTGCCGTGGTCTTGCCGGAGCCGGCGGCCGCCCGGACGAAGAAGTTCGTGTCCGGCTCGAAGTCCGACAGATCGGGGACACCTTCGTCCGACCAGGGGCCGATGCGCCGCCGGGCGTGGGTGTCGTCGGTCGTTGTGCGATCGGAGGGGGATGGGTGCGTCATGCAGGAGGGCAGTCAGGGAGTAAGCAGAACCTAATCGAACGAGGGCGGGACGGGCCGATCCTCCGGATACTCTTTCCTGCGGAGCTGTCTGCTCCGGTCTGCGAGGTCCCGGACGATCCGCTCGTACCCGCGGTAGCGCCACCCGCTGAGGTACCGGGCCCGCGGGTTCATCGGGAAGCTTCCCGTCCGGGCGAGGCGACTGAGCGTCTCGAGGTGCCGCTCCACGTCGTCCCGATGCCGGGAGGGGTCGAAGGCCCGCCGCGTCCCCATCTCATCGGCACTCGTGAAGTAGTACCCCGACGTCGCGACCGGTTCTTCCTTTAGCTGCTCCAGGGCGTACGCGTACAGCGCCCACTGGAGCCGGGCCCCGTCGTCCAACGGCTCATCCTCGTCGAACGCGGAGGCGCTGCCGGTTTTGTAGTCCCAGACGACCAAGGAGCCTCCCTCCTGCCGGTCCACTCGGTCGATTCGACCGCGCAGGGGCATTTCTCGACCCCCAACGTCGAGAGAGACAGCCCCGAGGTCTTTTTCCCTTCGGCGGTACGGCCCGTACCCAAACCCGACCTCGAAGTGAAGTGGACTGTGATCCTGACAGCGCTCCACTTCGGCCCGGAGGAAGAGGCGCGCGTCGTCGAGGAGCTGGCGGTGCGCCGCCTCCTTGACGACCTCGTTGGGCGGGGCTACCGTCTCGGCTTCCGCGTTCACCGCGTCTTGGAGGATGTCTCGGAGCAGGGACTCGTGCTCCGGCCGAGGCCGTTCGCCCCGGGCGGTCAGGGTCTCCATGAACGTCTCGAAGGTCTCGTGGAGGATGCTTCCCCGCCGGAGGCCGTTGAGCCAGGGCTCGTCGTCCAGGGCCGGCTCGTCGAGGGGCTTCACGCCGAGGACGTACTGCAGGAAGTAGAGATAGGGCGTTTCGGCGAAGGTCTCCAGGCGGCCGGCCGACATTGGGCCCCCTTCATGGTTGGGATGTAGGAAGTCTAGCTCCGGGTGGTCGCCTGCTTCCAGGAGGCCGTCGTGGACGGTGTATTCGTTGGCTTGTCGGGCCTGGCGTGCGGCTTCCCCGTCAAGGATCCACGGGTGTCGGTCTTTCAGCTCGTCGCGGGCCGTATCCGCCCCGGCTTCCGCGGCTCCACGCGCCCGGTACGCCGCCAGCCAGCCGTCAGCGTCGCTGAGGAGGGGCCGGTCGGGATCGGGAAGAAACCCCTCCACGCGGGGCTGGGGGTCGCCGACAGGCTCGGCGGAGGCCCCCCCCTTCTGGTCGGCGGCCCTTTCTAGGCGCAAAAAGAGCGGAGACGGGTACCGCTCCTCTCCCCGTTCGATGTCAAAGACCCGCGTGTAGAGGGAGAGCGTCCCGGAATGCCGGGCCAGGGCCTCCTGGGCGCGCCAGAGGGCGTCGTCGGGGGCCTCCCTGCTGTCGGGAAGAGTGCCCTCGAGGGATTCGCTCAGGGCGCGGCGGTCGGAGTCGCGGAGCAGGGCGTCCTCGACGGCGGCCGTCGAGAGGGTGTCGCCGTCCAGGCCCACGACGTACAGGTGCGAGCGCCCCCCATAGCCTGCGCTTTCGAGGGGCACGACGTGGGCCGTGCCCGGTCGGGGATGCTCGGCCCGTACGTACTGCCCCTCGAGCCACCGTCGGAGAAGCGTTGCCAACCGGGCGCCGGACGCCTCATAGTCGACCGGGAGATCTGTGAGCCCGTCGACGCGTTGCCAAAGGACGCTCCGGGCGGCCTCCTCCAGCGTCCGTTCATCTTCTGGCTTGTCCTCGGGCGGCGCGTCCACCGGCCCGAGCCGTTCGATGAATTGTCGGGCGTTTGCGGCCATCTCTTGGATGGAGGCCTTTCGGGGGACCAGGTCCAGCAGTTTGTCCACGACCCGACGCGTGAACAGGAGCTGCCTCCGATGATCCCGATCCCGCTGTGGATCGAGCCCCCGATCTTCCAGCTCCTCGATCCGTTCCGTCCGGCGGTGGAGGGCGGCGCCGAGGGCCTGCGCGTATCCGTCGCGGCCCGGCTCGTAGCGCCGCTCGGCGAGACGGGTCGCCACCTCGTGGGCGTGCAGGTCCACCGTCCCGATGTCGTCCTCGATCTCCGGGCGGATTCGGTCGAGTCGAAGGTGGCCGCTCCGCAGCATGCGGATGAGGGTTTCGGCCGCGAACTCATCGGTGATCCACTCGAAAAAGGACAGGAGGGCGTTCCCCGTCCGGGTTCTCGAGACGGGAACGCCCGTTCCAATGGACACCGGAACCCCGCTCCGGTTGGCCTGGTCGGCAATCAAGGAGACGTAGGGCTGCTCCCCCGCGAAAGCGATCTCGACTTCGTCGAGCGGCACGCCGTCGTCGAGCACGTCCCTAAACACGGCCTTCACTTCGTTGACGGCGCCCACTGCCCGGCGCGTGCGGACCGTCACGGATGGGGAATGCTCCGCCCCGGGCGGCGACACCTCCGGAAACAGGGCCGCGGCGGTCTGGCGGGGAGCGTCCTGTGGGTGCGAGCGTCCGATGCGGGAGAATGCGAGGCATTCTGAGCGGACCGCACGCATGAACTGGCCGGCCCGCGGGGGCAGGTCGACCGCGTCGCACACGGCCACGACCGACTGGGAAATGGCCGGGACGCTTCCCTTTCGCACCCGCTGGGCGGCCCACGCAAACACCTGCGCGTCGTCGTAGAGCGCCTCCTCGCGCAGCGTCTCGAGGTACTCTTCGTAGCAGGCAGCCACGACCCGAAACGTCGCCGACGCCCCGGGGGACTGCGCCCGCTCCCGAACGTCGTCCAGGGGGGCGCCGGCTCGCCGAAGCGTCTCGAGGGCCTCGGCGACCGTCTCGGCAACCTGCTGGTGATCGGGCAGCGCCTGTGCGTCCCCGCCGGGCTCGATCTCTTCCAGGAGGCGGGCCACCAGCACGGACCGTCCGCCGACCGGAAGCTCCGTTCGCTGAGACGCACCCTGCCGGGGCCGAGCCCCCTGCTCGGCAAAGTGGCGAACGATTTGTCCCGTCACCCCCGCCCACGCTCCCTGTTCCCGGGCGAGCATGTCCTCGATCGCACGTCCGATCTGGCTGCGAGGAACGAGGACCTGTTTGGGCGCTTGGGGGTACTGTTGGCACAGCGCCTTCAGCTGCGCGAGGACGGAATGGGACCGGCTGGGCGCAATCATGCGGTGCGGTGCGATGCGAGGAAGTCGCCGAACCAGGCGGCCCGACGAGCGGCCGAGCGCGCCTGATGTTCGTAGGGTTAGCCGAAGGTGTACTGCTGGCAGGCCTCCTCGGTCCGGCGTGCCGTCATGAGGCTGCGCCCGCAGGATCGCGTTTAGCAATTTCCGGACCTCCCCCTTACTATTTCACCGCGTCCACCTCGACGGCCCAACTTGGTGCCCAAATGCGCAACGAGAGCCTACAGCACGGCTTCTTCCTGGGACTTCTGCTCCTCGTAACCCTCACGTTCCTGGGCCTGATCCAGGATTTCCTGAAGCCCATCTTCTGGTCAGTTGTGCTGGCGACCCTCTTTTACCCGACGTTCCAGTGGTGGGATCAGCAGTGGAACGGCCGCTCGGCCTTGGCGTCGGTGACGACCATCCTGACGATTGTGGTCATCGTCGTCGTCCCGCTCTTGCTCGTCGGCCTGCTGGTCGCCTCCGAAGCATCGACGGTGTACCAGCGCCTGGCAAGCGGGCAGATGGGCCTTCCGGTCACTGCCCGCGAGCTTCGGCAGTTGGTCCCGGCGGCGGCCGACCTACTCGAACGGTTTGGGGTAAGCCTGGAGGACCTCCAGAAGCAGGTTTCGGACGCCGCCCTGAACGCGAGCCAGTTTCTCGCTTCGGGCGTGGTCGCGTTTGGGCAAAATGCCCTTCGCGGCGGAGCACTCTTCTTCCTCTCACTGTACCTTCTCTTTTTCTTCTTCCGGGACGGAGCTCAGCTCCTCAATCGGATCGCCTGGGCTCTTCCGCTCAGCGATGTCCGCGAGCGACGGCTGTTCTGGAAGTTCGCCGAGGTGTCCCGAGCCACCATCAAGGGAACGATCGTCATCGGCCTCGTCCAGGGAATCCTCGGGGGCTTCATTTTCTGGGTCCTCGGCATTGAGGGTGCGGTCCTCTGGGGCGTGGTCATGTCCGTCCTCGCGCTCCTGCCCGCTGTAGGCGCGGCGGTCGTATGGGTTCCGGCGGCCGCTCTCCTCTTCGCCACCGGTCGGGCCTTCGAGGGCCTGCTGCTGCTGGTCTTCGGGGCCGTCATCATCAGCCTCGCGGACAACGTTCTGCGTCCTCTGCTGGTGGGTCGCGACACGAAGATGCCCGACTACCTCGTGCTATTGACTACCCTCGGCGGGATCACTCTCTTCGGGCTCTCGGGCGTGGTGATCGGGCCGATTATCGGGGCCTTGTTCCTGACGGTCTGGGACATGTTCGGCCACGACTATGCTCCGGACCCCGAGGAGCCGACCACCCCCCCCAGCACCGCCCCTGCCCCTTCTGCCGAGCCCGGCTCCGAGCACGCCGACCAGCCAGCCCCGGAAAAGGCCTCCTGAGTTCCCACTGTGCACGCCACTCCCGGCATCCGGAGCCGCCGAGGCGAGACAGGGGGGCTGGTTGCCCTGTCCTTCCGCGCCCCCTGCTCTGATGAGGACCTTCTTTCGCTTCTTCACCCCCCTACACCGCCCCCCGTCGACGCTCTCCGTTCGGTGATCCACTTGGTAGAATGAGCCCTGTACAGACTGTTCTCGTCTATCTTGTTGTCGCGGCCGTAGGGACCGTCATTGTTTGGAAGGGAAGCGGCTGGATCGAAACGTCGAGCGAGCGGCTGTCGGTCTACTACGAGCTGCCTCCCATCGTCCAGGGGGCCGTGGTGGTGGCGGTGGGATCCAGCTTTCCGGAGCTCTCGACGGCGGTGCTCTCCACCGTACTCCACGGCGAGTTTGAACTGGGGGTTGCTGCCATCGTCGGGTCGGCCCTGTTCAACGTTCTAATGATCCCGGCACTTTCTGGCCTCTCCACTGACGGGTCCATGGCCTCCAACCGCGATCTCGTGTACAAGGAAGCGCTGTTCTACCTCCTCGCGATCGCGGAGCTGTTGATTGTGTTCTCTTTCGCCGCCATTTACTTCCCCGTCGAAACCTCGACTCAAGCCATCGCGGGACTGTTTACCCGTCCACTGGCGGGCGTTCTCCTGGCGGCGTACGGGCTGTACGTGTTCGTCCAGTACCAGGATACGATGGACTACGAAGCCGACGCCGCCACCGAGCATATCAATCTCTTGAGGGAATGGGGCCGGCTGGCTGGGGCGCTTCTTGCCGTCCTCATAGGCGTTGAAGGACTGGTTCGGGCAGCCGTTCAGTTCGGGAACGTTTTCGGGACCCCCAGTTTTCTGTGGGGCATCACCGTGGTGGCCGCCGGAACCTCCGTGCCGGATGCCTTCGTGAGCATCCGGGAGGCACGGGCAGGCAATCCCATCACCAGCATCGCCAACGTGCTGGGGAGCAATGTCTTCGACCTTCTGGTCTGCATTCCCGCCGGGGTTCTCGTCGCAGGGGCCGTGCCCATCAACTACTCGGTGGGCGCCCCCATGATGGCCGTCCTCACCCTGGCTACGCTCGCGGTGTTCTTGATGATGCGGACCCAGATGGTGCTCTCCCGTGCTGAGTCCTGGGCGCTCATCGGGCTCTACCTGGCGTTCGTGGCCTGGATCACGGTCGAGACCTTTGGAATGGTGAACCTCGTTCCGAGTCTTCCTCCCCCTCCAGGAGCCCCCTGATCGCAAGCCCCCCGATCACGAGCCCTGGGACCGCCCTGCACAATCCGTGGGGGACCGGATGCAGAGACCGGGCACGTGCGTTTTTCGGAACCGGGCGTGCGCTCTTCCATCGGACATAAATTGCGGTTTGCCCTCGACGTTTTTCGCCAGACAGTTTCTCCAACCACATGTCCGACTCCCTAGGCGACCGAAGCCAACCTTCCGCCGGCGACGGCTCTCCCAAGCAGCCGTTCTCCTGTCCAGCATGCGACCGTACCGTCGGGCACGCGAATCTTCTTACCGCAAACTTCTCGTTCGAGGGCGTGACGCCAACGGAGCCTGGCCCGGACGGATCGCCCCAGTTCCGGGACACCGGTCTTGAAGACGGGCCCCAGAAGGCCATTGAGTTGCGCTGCGACTTCTGCGGGGAGGAATTCACCCTCGGCGTGGAGAAGAACGAATAGGCCGCGACGACGGCCGTCCGCCCGGGATCGCGGGCGGCTCCTTGCGAGGCTCTGCCCTCCCCCTCCGTTCGTTAGTCCAGCCGCCGTGCTCGAGTTTGTGATGGGGCCGAGCACAGGCTCTCCTACTAGATCTTCCTTCCGCGGGCCTGCTCGACGGGAACGCGCTGGACAGCGTCGGTCATCCAGCAGCCCTGATGGGGCGGACTGGACTGCTTCGACAGGCGGAACAGGTAACCAATTCGGGTCCCCTGGTCGGTTTTCAGGATCACGCCCATGCGGGCTACGGAGTCGTCCCTCTGAACCTGGCTGTAGGTGGCCCCGCTGTGGTTGATCATCGGGCCGTAGGCGGGGGTCTCGAATAGCGTCTGGAACCGCCGGAGGGGGCCGGTCGCGCGCTTGTTGTCCGGCGAAGCGAAGTTGAACGCCGCCTCGATGCCTGCGTCGTCGTACGGGGTGTCGTTATTTTTCAAGGCCTCGACCTGGAGACGTACCACCTCTTTCGGCGACAGGTCCGGGGAGGGCTCGGGGAGGGTGTCGGTGGTGGACAACATGGCAGGAGTTGCGGATGTGACGTGCAGTAATCTATTTGCCTCGTGGGACACCTGCTTCTCTGGCGCGGCCTCCGAGAGCGGAAGTGTGGCGAGCAGAACCGGAAGAAGGGCGGACACGAGCATGACCTGGAACCTGAGAGGACGAAAGACAGCGTTATCCGGACGTGGCGTTGGGGGACGACGGGGTTGGAGTGTCGGGCGAGGACTCCGTTGGCGACTGCTCCTGGGGCGCACCGATTCGCTCCAGCGCCCGCAACGCCTCGGCCGGAACGGCAAAGATGACGGTGTTGGAATCGTCACTGCTGAGGCTGTTGAGCGTCTGCAGGGTGCGCAGGTGCAAGGCGCCCTCTTCGTCGTTGAGCGTGCTGGCCGCGTCGGCCATGTTCTGGGCTGCCTCCAACTCCCCCTCCGCCTGGATCGTGACGGCTCGACGTTCCCGCTCTGCCTCCGCCTGCCGCGCGATGACCCGTTTCATGTTCTCCGCCAGGATGATGTCCTTCAGCTCCACCGATTGCACCTCGATGCCCCACGGATCGGTGGCCTCGTCAATGATCTCGCGGATCTGCTGGGAGATGCGTTCCCGCTCGGCCAGGAGGGCGTCAAGGTCCACCTCTCCCACGATGTTGCGCATGGTCGTCTGGGCCAGCTGCTCCACTGCGTACGAGTACTCTTCGACCTCGAGGATGGCCTTCTTGGCGTCGCGGACCTGGTAGTAGATGACTGCGTCGACCTCAACGGTCACATTGTCGCGGGTGATGCTCTCCTGGCGCGGGAGGTCCACCGCCTTCACGCGCATGTCGACCCGCTCCCAGGACTGGATGAAGGGGATCACGGTCCGCAGCCCTGGCTGCATGACTACCTCGAACTGGCCGAGGGTAAACTTGACGCCGCGCTCGTATTCCTTCACGACCTTGAAGGTGCGGAGAACGAGCAGTGCCGCGACGAAGGCAAGGGCACCGAGTACTGTGTACGTAATCATGGCGTGGGCACGCTGGGTTTGTGGAGGATTTCTATGCGTATCGCCCGAGTCCTTCGCGAGTATTGGCCCAAGGTTGCGCGCGGCGGATCAGCCGCCCTGCGAGATGATCTCGATAAGCTCCTGTGCGGCGCGTGCGCCCATGTCAGAGCCGAGCGACACAGCGGTGCTCCGGAGGGCGCGGCCAGGGGCCCACCGCCCCCGTTCCCCGCGCGTCTGGGCGAGGGTGCTGGCGTAGGTCCCGGCGATGTTCGGCAGATTCGGCGCGTGAGCGCCGGTGGGGGTCCGGACGTGGACGGGGGAGAGCGCCGTGTGCCACAGGCGAGCACCTGCACTCTCGTGTCGGGACGGGTGAGGATGAGTGCTAAGGCGGAGGGCTGCGGCCAGGGCGTGTGTGGTGCCAATTTGCAGTGAGGCCGCCCCGGCGCTCGACCCCACGCGCGCTGCGTATCCCTCCGTTGTCTCGTGCCAGGCTGCGGGCTCGTCGTCGAGGCGAGCCCCGGTGCCAACCCCGATGCTTTGGAAGAGCAGGCCTGGGCTCGACACATCGCTCCGAAGCGCCTCCCGCCGCGCCTCCCCGTCTGGGATGGCGGACGGGGACGACTGCGCAGCGGCCCCCGGGGGCAGGATCGCCGCTCCCATGAGCAGCGTGCTAACCAGAAGAAGGAGGCTCGTGCTCGGGCCGGCGCTAGAACGATCGGCCATGGGGCGAACAGCTACTCCAAGTGATGGTAGTCGAGTTCGTGGTCTTCATCAACGGCCCGCTGTACGCGGCGCGAGGGCGTGCCAGCACCCTCCACGTCAATCTTCATATCCCGTTCACCGACTGGTACACATCGAATGTTCTGCCGCCACGAGGGATCCTTCGCGTCGTAGTCGGTGCGGGCGTGGGCGCCACGCGACTCGGTACGCTCCAGAGCCCCACGCAGGATCGTTTCCGCCGTCGTGAGCATGAAGCGCAGGTTTTGGGCCCGCTCGTAGCGACGGCTCGTGCGGCCGGCCTGCACGGACAGATCCTCCGCGCCGGCCTGCAGGTGCTGAAGTTGGCGCAGGCCGTCGATCAGCCCATCCTCGTCGCGGAGGATTCCCGCGTGGTTCCACATCAGGCGCCGGAGACGATCCATCAGATCGCCCGGTGTGTGGCGGCCGTCGGCCGCAGCGAGGACCTCCTGACTGGCCACGTGGGACTGCACCACCGCCTCCGAGAGCGGAGCGTCCGGGCGCGTGCCCAGCGTCTCGGCGATGTGCGCGCCGGCCACCTCGCCGAAGACGACCGTCTCGATAAGCGAGTTGCCCCCGAGGCGGTTGGCTCCGTGCACGCCGGCCGTGCACTCGCCGACGGCGTAGAGGCCGTCGATCTGCGTCTGCCCGGTTTCGAAGTTTACCTCGATGCCGCCCATGGCGTAGTGGGCGGTAGGCGCCACTTCCATCGGCTCCTCGGTGATGTCGACCCCGTGCTCGGCAAACTCTTCAACCATGCGGGGCAGCCGCTCGCGGATGTAGCTATCGTCGCGGTGCGAAATGTCGAGCAGCACGGCGTCGTTCTCCGTGCCGCGGCCCTCTCGGATTTCCTGCTCGTTGGCGCGGGCTACCACGTCGCGGGCGTCGAGCTCCATCTGATCCGGCGAGTAGCGCCGCATGAAGCGCTCGCCCTCGGTGTTGTAGAGGCGCCCCCCCTCGCCGCGAACTGCCTCGGTGACGAGGTGTCCCGCCTCCGCTTCCGGCGTGACCTTGCCGGTCGGGTGGAACTGCACAAACTCCATGTCGCGCAGCGGCACGCCGGCATTGAAAGCCAGGGCCTGGGCGTCGCCCGTATTTTCGTCGGGTCGCGAGGAGCTCCGGCGGTAGAGAGAGGTGTGGCCCCCGGCCGCGATGACGACGGCGCTTGCGTCGAACGCGACGGGCTGGCCGCCGTCCATGTCGAAGCCTACGGCCCCCACGATGCGACCCCCTTCCTCGACGAGATCGGTAATGTAGAGGTTCTCGCGGTACGGGACGCCGAGCGCTTTCGCCTTCCGGACGAGCGTGTCCATGAGGGCCTGCCCGGTCTTGTCGCCCACAAAACAGGTGCGGCGGAACGACTGAGCGCCGAAGTAGCGCTGGTTAATTTTTCCGTCGTCGGTTCGGTCGAAGTCCATGCCCCACTCGTCGAGCTCGCGGATGCGATCCGGAGCCCGGCGGCAGAGCATCTCCACGGCCGTGGGGTCGTTCACGAAGTGGCCCTCGTCGAGAGTATCGGCGGCGTGGATTTCCCACTGGTCCTCCGGGTCGAGACTGCTGAGGGAGGCGTTGATGCCTCCCGCGGCCCAGATCGTGTGGGCGTCCCCGTGGGCCCGCTTGCCGAGCACAAGACAATCAATGTCGTGCTTTGCCAGCTCGATGCTGGTGCGGAGGCCCGCGCCCCCGGCGCCGATCACCAGAACGTCCGTGGAAACAGTTTCGGTCGTCGAAGTGGTCATGAAGCGCAGGATTGTGTGCAGTGCATCAGACAGGGTCGCCGACCACCCGTCTCTTCGGGGAAGAGAGCATTCTCGTCGACGGGTCGAGTACAACGCACACGAAGAGTGGGGTTTTCGCGTCTCCGCGGCGCTCGGGAGGAATACGAGGAACGTAACACGTGTATCGGTCCTGTTTGCGGGGCCGACCTCCGGCCTCGTCCACGCCCAGAGTTGGGGTATCGGCCTTGTTCCCGGCGGTGTCGGACAGGCGTCTCGTCACTGCACCGTTATCAGCCGGTGGGCCTGCGACCTGCCGCCCGGACGTCAGCCGCAGGACGTAGGGTCTGCTCGGCGGGCCCGATACGTCGAAGAGATTAGCTTCACTCTGTCGATCGAAAGGGAACTGCTTCATTGCCCTCGACCCAAGGTAGTCCGATCGGAACTGCACCTGGGATCTGGACCAAGCGCATGAACGGGGACACGTGCCCGGACGGGCGGAAGCCTTTCGGACCCGCCCTTTCGAGTCTCGCTCCACGCGTCCGTCTCGCCCGTTTTTCCGGCCTGCAGGGAGCGGATGAAAATCCACGCTCGCCTCTCTTATCTTGGCGAGTCCGCACTCGCTTCGTTGCCTGCACTCTCTCCTCATGACCCCCGCAGAGCGCTGGCCCGCCATTTTGCTGCAGCTGGAGTCAGACACCTGGACCCGTGCCGTAGATTTGGCCCGCGCCCTGGGCGTGAGCGAACGGACGGTGTACCGCGACGTGCAGGCGATGGTGGAGGCTGGGGTGCCCCTGCAGGGCGTGCCGGGGAAGGGCTACCGGTTGCCGGAGGACTACCTGCTCGCTCCCGTGCAGCTCACAACCGACGAAGCCGTTATGCTCGTTCTGGGGACTGCCTACGCAGGCCAGAACTTTAGCGGACGCTACCGGGCCGCGGCCCAGGCGGCCCGGCACAAGCTCGAACAGATTCTTCCTCCGGACGACCGCGAGCAGGTTCTTTCCCTTCAGGGAAGCGTGCAACTGGTACCGCCCGGCGTCTTCGGCGACGCCGAAGAGGGCCTTCTGCGACAGGTGCGGCACGCCCTTGTGGAGGAGCAGACCCTAGTAGCGACGGTGAGGGACGCCCCCGGCCCCTCAACCACTCGAACGATCAACCCGTACGGCCTCGTGCAACAAGGCGGCCGGTGGCACATCGTCGGGTACGGGCACGACCGCGACCGCGTCGTTCACCTGCGCCTGCAGGACATCGACGAGATTGAGCTGACGAACGCTACCTTCGAGCGACCGGCCAGCTACGGGACCTCTCCGGGAGGCCCCGCAGCCGAGCCCCGGCGGCGCGTCCGCGTGGTGTTCGAGGCGGCGGTGGCCTCCTCCGTGCAGGTCGCCCCCTCCCTGGACGTTGCCGATCGGGAGTACCTGGCCGACGGGCGCCTTCTTCTCACACTGATGGTGAACGATGCGCTCGACGTGATGCCGTGGCTCCTTGGCTGGGGAACGCACGCGCAGGTGCTGGAGCCCCGGGCGCTCCGCGAGCGAGTGGCCACCGAGGCCCGTGCCATGGCCGACCAGTACGAATCGGTGCCCACCCTCCTCGATTGAGGCCTCTTCCCTGCGTCCTGCGGCCTGACACCGCTGCGCTCGTCTCGTGACACCTTCCCTCCCGGTTTCTTCGTCCACGACGAAGACCTTCCACACGTCGGCCGGTGCCCTGGCGTACACCGACGTGGGCGATGGCCCCCCCATCGTTTTTCTCCACGGCAACCCCACGAGTGCCCGGCTCTTTCGTCACCCCATCCGCGCGCTGTCGCCGCACTACCGGTGCATCGCGCCCGACTATCTTGGCTTTGGCCGCTCGGCGGCGCCTCCGGGGTTCTCCTACCGCCCCCCTGCCCACGCCACCCTGGTCGAGTCGCTCCTCCGCTCCCTCAGCCTCACAGACGTGACCCTCGTGCTGCACGACTGGGGCGGACCGATCGGCCTTGCGTACGCCCTCCGCCACCCCGCCACCATCCGGCGCCTCGTCTTGCTGAACACCTGGGCCTGGCCCCTCACTCACCGTCCCCTCGTCCAGGCCGCGAGCCGCCTCCTCGCAACCCCACCGGGACGTGTGGCCGTTGAACGCTTCAACGCGTTCGCCCACTTCGTCATGCCCGCCACAACCGGCCCGGGGCTGCTCCGCTGCCCGGGCTGGATCCAGGCTTACGCGGCGGCCCTCGACACGCGAATGCGGCGCCATGCCTGCTGGGCCTTCGCCCGGGCTCTCCGTACGGAGGCCCGGTGGCTCCGGACACTGTGGACGCGCCGGGATCGGCTTCGGGAGTGCCGGGCGCTTCTGTGCTGGGGCATGGCCGATCCTGCATTCGGCCGAGAGTCGTGCCTTCGGCGCTGGCAACACGTCTTCCACGTGTCTGAGGAGCACCGTTTCCCGGACGTCGGTCACTACGTGCCCGAGGAGATGGGGGCCGCGCTAGGGCCACTCGTACGCTCCTTCTTGCAGTCTACGGCCTGAAGAAATTCAAGCCCGCCGGCTGCCTGTCAGCCCGAAAGCTCCCCGCCCACCTCTCCATTGCTGGACGGAAGGGGGAGCCTTACGGTAAACGTGCTTCCCTCCCCCTTCGAGCTTTCAACGTCGACCGTCCCCCCATGGAGCTCCACCAGGCGCTGTACAATCGACAGGCCCAGCCCACTTCCCTCGTAGTCCCGATCTAGTCCCCCCGACTCCTGCTCGAAGGCCTCGAAGATCCGGGCTTTGGCCTCCTCGCCAATCCCCACCCCACTGTCCTCGACCTCCAGGAGGGCCTCATTCTCTTCCTCCCACACACGAACCTCGACGCTTCCCTCCTCGGGTGTGAATTTGATCGCGTTCCCGATCAGGTTCTCCGAGATCCGGTCCAGCGCATTCTCATTCGCGAACCCCGTCACGGGTCCGCCGGGCCTCTCTATTTCCAACGAGATGGACTTCTCCTCTGCCCCCGGCCGGAGCAAATTGATGGTTTCCTGGACGACCCGGTCGAGCCGAACCGGCTCGCGCTCCAGGTCGTGCGTTCCGGCCTCCAGCTTCGAGAGATGAAGGACCGAATCGAGGGTGTTCATGAGGCGCTGGCTGCTGTGGTGGGCTTTTTCGGCAAACTTTTCCATTTCTCCGTCCAAATTGTCCCGGAGCATCTCCGAAAAGCCGATGATTGAGGTCAGAGGCGTTCGAATTTCGTGGCTCATGTTTGCCAGCATGGCCGACTTGAGGCGTGCCGCTTCCTCCGCTTCCTGCTTGGCCTGTAGGATGCCTTCCTCCCATTCTTTGCGCTTGGAAATGTCCCGCACCGCCAGCACGTGAGCGGGATGGTCGCCAGCTGTTATCTCCCTCGCTTCCAGTTCTACCGGAATTGCGGTTCCCTCTTCCCGCACAACCTCGGCCTCGATGAGTTCGTTCATTGTTTCGTCGAACGACTTGTCGTCGAGCCCCCGAGTCATGTCCGCGAAGGCGACGTCTATTTTCTGACCAATGAGGTCCTCTCGGTCGCGCCTAGTCATTTCGACCAGGGCCTCGTTCACACTGACGATGCGGCCATCCTCGTGAATGGCAATGCCCTCGGAGGTCGCTTCCGCCAAGCGTTCGGCCCGGGCGCGGCTCTCCGCTAACTCTCGGGTACGACGCTTCACGGCAGTCCGAAGCATGACCACAGCCACCACGGCAAGGAGTCCGCCGCCGAGAAGCACATAGAGGGCAATCCAGAGGTAGGTCGACGCCCACCCAATATGGGCGAGGTCTGCGGCCTCACGGGGCAAAACCTGATAGTACTCTGTGTACGGTTTCTCATAATCATACTGCCCCAGTACGCCCGTGACCTCCACCTCGTCTCCCGCCTGGAACCGACCGAGTTTCACCTGCCCGAGTCTACGATTGGGGACGAAAACCGAGATCTGGGCGGTCTTTTCTTTCCCCCGATCATTTATAATCAGGTATTTGCCCCCATCATTCGACCCGACCCGGACGACACGGCCTCGAACGCGCACGAGCCTTCCCTCGTAGCGCTCCCCTGCCGCGGTGTGAACGGTAAGGGGGACAGGCGCTAGCCCCCTGGGCTTGGCGTCAACAACGTCGTAGTTAAGACTCTGCAGCTGGGTAAGTCCGTACTCGTGCTTAACGACTCCGCGGACCTGCACACTATCCCCTCGGTTCACGGCTACGTCTTCCGGCACGGAGACGTGAATGCCACCGCTCGGCCCTTGAAGGGCGATGAACTCCGACTGGAAAAACACGTCCTGCTGCGCAATGGCGCGTCCAGCCACGTACACGGTGTCGCCGAGTCGATCCGGCACATGGTCGCCGTCCGCGTCGACGCGAACCTCGGAGATCGGGGCGATAGAATCCGGGGACAGGGACGGAACGGTGGGCGCCGGGGTTGTGTCACTCACCGCCCCCGCTCCGAAGAGCAAGGCCCCCAGGAGAACGAGCCCGGCTCTGATCCAGCAGGCAATGTATCTTTTGGTCTGGTCCCGGGCCATTGCGAAGAGTCCTGGCACGTGCCGGATGAAGTTACGTGGGGTCGAGTTCGAAAGGTAGCATCCGCGACCCAGATTTGCTAACGATGGTTCTCAGGTGTCCTGTGGAGCAAAAATCGTTCCCCGGTGGCAGAATCTTAGCTCCAATTCCGAGTCGAGGCCCGGCAGCAGCGCGCAACAGCAAAGACCGTTCTTCATATATACTGCCGCGGATCTGCAAGTCACGTTCTTGTCCCCGCCATGTCCGTCGTTCCCGTCATCGCTACCGTCATGGTGCTCGGCATTCCCATCTTGGGGATCCTCCTGGCCGGATATAAGGAGTGGCTCAAATTCAAAGCGAAACATCAAGAACTGGGGACTTCCACCCGAGAGATTGAGGATCGTCTACAGTCTCTTCGCGAGCGACTTGATCACGTCGAGCGGGAGCGGGATGCGCTCCAGCAGCGCGTCCGAAACCTCGAAACCATCGTGACCAGTGAGGCCTGGATAGCACAGCACGACGATACGACCGATGGGCCTCCGCTAGATGCCGTTGAGGAAGATGCTCTTAAGCCCCCATCCGACCCGGCGTCCGAGACCCGCAACGAGTCGGAACGCACCGCTCAAATCGCGCGGCGTTTGCGGGACCGGTAGGGCTCTCTGTCTTCGTGCCGCGCCACGGAAGATCCCATGAAGAGATTGTGGTTCCCCGGGCCGCTCGGCTAGGTTGACTGTGCCTTTTTGCAGTAATTCCTCTACACACGCTGCAGGTTCTCGCCTCGGCCCTTGCTGGGCGAGATGAAAAGGGAACGCCAGTGCCGCCAATGGCGAAGGTCACGATTTGAGGCCCGCCATTGGCCAGTCTGGGGCTGTCCCCGCAACTGTGATTCGAGCGTTGGATGCGTACCGCCGGCGGATTGCCACTGCCCCGACCGAGTTGTCGATCGCACGACGGCTCGTCGTGGCGGGAAGGGAATCCGTCGAGTGCATCCGGCCGTCTACGGTGACGGTTCTGCCGTAGACCGTTCCGGCTCGATGAGCCAGGAGACCTGCCTGCGTGCGTGATGAGGAGCCGATGCGAATGGGCTCCTCACTCGCCAAGAACCTCCGGGATCAGAGGTTTGTGGCGTGCCTGGCTCCATCGACCGTCTCTGCGTTGAGATCCGCGCCTGTGAGGCCCGTTCCTCCGGTGTGGTCTACGGCAGGGAAACCCGTATCGTACCGGGCCTGGAGCAGCCGCCCAAACCTCAGCTAGAGGTGAGGGCTTTTCTTTATGGATGCTCCGTTTCCGGTATACTTGTGGTTTCTTGCGGGCGTGGTGGCACTTGCGGGCCTGAACCCGGCCGATGCCGCCGCGCGGTCGGGCCGGTCCACACCGGCGAAGGACGATACGTCCCGCGTGGAGTGGAAGCTATCGCTCCCGCCGCTGACCGTCACGGCGAGCCGCATCCCGACCTCGCCGGCCCAGGCCCCGGCTCGGATCACCATTCTCGACTCGACCGCCCTTCGCGTGACGGGAGCCTCCTCCGTCGCCGGCCTGCTCGAAGACCGGGCCGGGCTGCACGTGCGCCGATACGGGACCGGCGGCTTGGCCACGCCAGCCCTGCGGGGGTCTGGGGCCTCTCAGACCGCGCTCCTGCTCGACGGGCAGCGCATCACGGATCCCCAGGTGGGGCACCTCGATCTCTCGCTCCTGCCTACGGTGCTCCTCCAGTCCGTGCGGGTGATGCATGGGCCCGCCTCGCCCGTTCATGGCTCCAATGGAATTGGTGGCGCCATCCAGCTCCGGACCGTTCGTCCCCCACCCGCCGCCATCGATGCCCGCCTGGCCACCAGGGTGGGCGCGTTCGGAACGCGAGGGGCGAGCGTCCTTGTCGGCGGGACCCCGGCAGATTCCACCTCTGTCCTGGTGGCCGCGGACTACCAGTCAACCGACGGGAACTTTCCGTACGTCGACGACAGCCAGTTTCCTCCGGAGACCGTTCGTCGCCGTAACGCCGATCGCACGCGTCGCACCCTCTACGGCAGTGTGCGGACCCGCGTGTCGAACCACCAGCTCCGGGTGTCCAGCTGGCTGACCCACGCCGAGCGCGGGCTGCCGCCGGCGAGCGCGGCGGCCCCGGCGGCGGCGCGGCAGTGGGACACGCAGCTTCGGATCTGGGGGGCAGACCGAGTGCCTCTCGGCGAGGGTCGCCTCAGGGTCCAGGGGCTTGTTCAGCGCACCCGGCTCCGGTACGTCAACCCTGCCCAGGACCTCGACCAGACGGGGCGAACGGGGCTTGCTTCGCTAGAGGCGACCCTGCAGCAGCCCGTATCTTCGGGGTGGACGGTGGCCAGCGGACTGTCCGGCAGCTACGCCCGTGCCCACCACCCGCGGCTCGGGAGCCGGCCCCACCAGGAGCACCTGTCGGCCTTCGTCGACGGCACGGCCCGCTACGGTCGCCTCGTGCTGTACCCGGCCCTCCGGACGGACGTCTACTGGATGCCAGACAGCAACCCGCGCCTGACGGTGAACCCGCGAATTGGTCTCAACTTGCAGCCCCTCCCCCGCTGGCCGGGCGTGCACGTGAAGGCGCAGGTCGGGCGTGCCTTTCGGGTCCCCACCTTCAACGACCGGTACTGGCAGCCCGGCGGCAATCCAGACCTGCGTCCCGAGAAGAGCTGGGGAGGCGACCTTGGGGTCCGCCTTGATCGCCCACGCGGGCACGTCGAACTGACGGCCTTCGCGCACTGGCGCCGAGACCAAATCGTATGGCAGCCCACGGGGAAGGGATATTGGTCCCCCTCCAACGTGGGCCGGGTGCGGACCCTCGGAACTGAGGCATCGGCCGCCTGGTCGTGGGTCCTTCCCTTCGGAACGGGCCTCCGGACGGGACTGACGTACACCTTTACGGACGCCCGCAATCGGTCCAATCCGGGTGCTGCCTCCTACAATGAGCCGCTGCTCTACGTCCCCCGGAATCAGATGAAGGCCCACACGACCCTTGCGTGGGGGCCGGCTGCCCTCGACCTCAACATCCGCTGCACGGGCCGCCGTCCCGCTACAAGTGACGGCACCCAGTTCCTCGACGCCTACGCACTGGCCGACGCCCAGCTTCGCCTTCGACACGACTTCGGCGGAACTCGAGCAGAGCTTGCCGTCCGAGTCGAGAATGCGCTAGATACCGACTATCAGAGCATCGGGGGGCGCCCTATGCCGCCCCGTCACGTTCACGTCCGGCTTTTCCTCGCCCTCTAGCGCCCCTCGCTGCCGGACACTCCACCAGAACTACTCTTCCATCTTTGGTTCCCATTCCCATGACCCGCCGCCCCACCGTTTTCGTCCTCACGCTCGTCGCCCTGAGCACCATCCTCGCGGGCTGTGACCTTTTGGGCACCGACTCCGACACTGAGGTCGTCACCTCCGGCGTGTACGTAGCCAACGCCGGTGGCTTCCGCCTGAGCAACAGCAGCCTCACAATCTACAATCCGTCCACCGAGCAAACTCAGCGGCTCCCGGCCGACGATCCTGGCTTTGCCTCGTACATCCAGAGCATCACCATGGCCCCCCGTCGATTTTATCTTCTGTTCGGGGGGACGAACAGTGTTGGGGTCTTCAACGCGGAGACGAGCGAGCAGGTAGGCCAGATCACCGGAATCCGCAATCCCCGGTACATGGTCGCGACCGAAGAGCGGGGCTACGTAACCGGTCAGGACTACAGCGCGTCGCCGTCCCCGAAGCTCTACCAGATTGATCGGTCGAGCGGCGAGGTGGTGGATTCCGTTGAGGTTGGCGGCTCCCCAGAAGGCCTCACCGTCCGAGAAGGAAAGGTGTACGTGGCCCTTGGCGGTCGGAACGGAAACGTGGCGGTCGTCAATGCCGCGTCGATGACCGTCGAGCAAACTGTGCCTGTCGAGTGCGACGCTCCGCGCTTCCTCAGCTTCGACCGTCAGGGCGAGCTCCTCGTGTTTTGCGCCGGCTCGACGATCTACAACGACGACTTCGAAGTCGTCGACCGTACCGACGGCGCGATTCGCGTCCTCGATCCGGCGCCCCCCGAGATCACGACCCGCATTCCCCTAGACACAATGCTGACCTCCGCCTCACAGGGCCAGCGAGTCTTCTACACCCCCCGGTCCGACGAGGCATTTGCCGTGCTTGCCGACCAGACAGTACTCCGCTTCGACGCCGGCACGAACGAAGTCGCGGACCGCTTCTCGGCGTCGGGGGCTCCCATCGGGACCATCGCCTACGACGCTCGGGCGCAGCGCCTCTACATCGGTCGAGGAGCAGAGTCGGACCTGTTCTCGGCGGGGGGCACGGTTACTGTCCACCGTCGGGACGGCACCATGGCGGGGTCGTTCGAGGCGGGCGTCGCCCCCATCGACATCGGCTTCCGCCGAACCACCAGGTAGGAATCTTTGCTGACACGGCGGTCTCCCCGCCCCGTGACGCGATCCCCATAGCCTGCATTCTGTGCCGTTTCGCGCCCTCCCATGGACATCGATCGCTGCTACTGCTACCAGAAGACGTTTGCCGAGCTGAAGGCGGTTGCCGAGGCCACAGGGGCCAACTCGGTCTCTGACCCTGCAGGCGCACATCACGTTCGGCGAAAACTGCCAGCTGTGTCACCCGTACGTACGCCGAATGCTCAAAACGGGCCGGATCACCTTCGATCAGGTTATTGAGGCCGACGACTCATCCTCAGCGTAGCGCCGAGCCGACGAGAGGTTGGCCCCGGGACGTCCCCCCGTTCACCCTGCCCGTTCGGCACTGGCGCGTGTTTTTTCCTCTATGTTCGAGCCCATGGCTACCTTCCTATACGTTTTCCCTCATCCCGACGACGAGTGCTTCGGACCGGCTCCCGGAATCGCTCGACAGCGACGGGAGGGGCACGAGGTACACCTACTCACGCTCACGCGTGGTGAGGCAACGTCGCAGCGGGAGCGCCTGGGCTACTCGAAGGCAGAAATGGCCGAAACGCGCTACCAGGAGATGCACGACGTTGCGGCGGCCCTGGATCTTACATCCCTCACCGTCCTCGAATACCCAGACGGCCGGCTCGGGGAACTCAACCCGCTGGTGCTCGAGGACGAGGTGTCCGACCGAATCCACGCGACAGAGCCGGATGTTGTAATCACCTATCCCGTCCACGGGATCAGCGGACACCCCGATCACCTCGTCACGCACGCTCTCGTAAAACGCGTAGCCTGTGCGTTGCGCCGCGACGGGGCCCCTCATCCACGCCGACTCGCCTTCTACACGCTCCCCCCGCCCTCCGAAGATGCCGACCGTCCGGACCACCTCCGCCACTCGCCCTCCACGCTTATCGACTGCGAGTACCCGGTGCAGGCATCAGACCTTGAGACGGGGCGCGAGGCACTCTACCGGTACGAAACGTATCGTCCAGTCATCGAGAAGCACCAGCCCCTGGAGTCCGTCGGCGACAGCATCTCGTTCGAGCTGTTCGGAGAGGATCACGATCCCCCGCTCACCTCTCTGTTGGCGGCCCTGCCCGACCCCAGCGACCAAGCTGAATTGGACCGACAATCCTCCTGAGAGGCAGGGATGGAGGCATTTTCAGTTTCATAATCGCCGCACGCCCTACGCTCGGGAACGTGTAGACCGGTCGGTGGGGTACGACTGATAGGTATTTGCCCTTGCTTTTGGGCCAGTCCCGCACGTCCTGTGCTTTCCGACCGGGTCCCCTCGTTTGTCAACCGACTCGCCCTGAAGGTGAGTATTCCAGCTGGCCTCGTGGCGGGCGTATCGACCCTGCTGGTGCCGGGACCGACCGTATGGGCCGCCGCAGCGGTTGGGGCCGGTACGGCCGCCGCCGCCTACGCTGCCGGCCACGCCTGGCTCGACCGGCGCCTGACCCTCCTCCGGTCCACCCTGCGTCAGATCCGGGACCAGGACTTTGATGCCCTCGCGGCACCGTCCGGGTCCCCGGACGACGAGCTGGACATCCTCCTGCGGGAGGCCCACCGCACCGGGCAGTCCCTGGAAAACGAGATTCGAGAGCTCGAAGAGCGGGAAAGCTACCGGCGCGAGTTTATCGGCAACGTCTCGCATGAGCTCAAGACGCCCATCTTCTCCGTGCAGGGCTTTGCGGAGACCCTCCTCGACGGCGCCCTGGAGGACGAGGCGGTCAACCGCACGTTTCTGGAGAAAATTCTGCACAACGTCAACCGCCTCGACAACCTGGCCCGGGACCTCTCGACGATTACGAAGATCGAGACCGACGAGCTGAGCATGTCGGGCGAGGAGTTTGACGTGCCGGAGGTGTTCGAGGCGACCCTCGAGTCGGTCGAGGTGAAGGCTGAGAAGGAAGGCATCACGCTGCGGCAGGACGTGGACCCGGACCTCCCAGCCGTCTACGGCGATCAGGACCGCATCCGGCGGGTCTTGGTGAACCTGACCGACAACGCCATCAAATACAACGGCGAGGGGGGCACTGTGCTGCTACGGGCCGAAGCCCGGGCCGACGAGGTCAACATCCAGGTCGTAGACGACGGCATTGGCGTTCCCGAGGAGCACCTCTCACGCCTCACCGAACGCTTCTATCGGGTCGACAAGAGCCGCTCTCGGAATCAGGGGGGGACCGGGCTGGGTCTCGCCATCGTGAAGCATATTTTGGGTGCGCATGACCGCGAGCTGCACGTTGAAAGCACCCCGGGCGAGGGTTCTACCTTCAGTTTCACCCTGCCCACGACGCCTCAATCCGCCTTGGAGCCTGCCCATCAGCCGTAGCAGGGGCGACATCCCTGGCGCGGAGTTACGGCGGAAACGCCTGATTCACTCTGAAAGCCCTTCTTAAAAGCGCTTGGTTGCCTTCGCTCCCAGCGCCCCGCTCACGTCGCGTCGGTCGCAACCTCTTCCGTTAGACCCGCGCGAGTGATCTTTGACGGGGGTACTATCCTCATTCAGAGGAATAACGGAAAGAAGCCTACCGGCTCATCTCAGCGGAAAGGTTCGGTGGACCGCCTCCGGAGGGCCCCCGTCTACCCGCCGCGTGTAGACCAGGTGCAACTGCTCCCCGTCGGGACCAACCGCCAGGTCGGGCCGCCACAGCGTCGTTTCCGGATTGTTGACCCGCAGAGGTTCTCCCCAGCCCTCCGTTGCCGACCACTTGGCGTGGTAGAGAGCATCGGACCCAGCACCGGACCCGAGGAAAACCGCGTGCAGCCGCCCGCTCGGGGCTACCACCGCGTGGTGGGAAAGCACCCCGAAGAACCCTCCCCCGAAGTGGTCAGACAATGGAAAGTCGAACGGCTCCGACCAAGACCGGCCTCCATCGCGCGAGACAACCAGGCGGGCCGCCTCCGGCGATATTCCCTGATCGAGGCTCTGTTCGCGCAGAAGGTACAGCGTCCCGCTCGAGTCCGAGAGCAGGGTTAGGTCATTTACGCCCTGTCCGTCAGCACCAAACCGGTCCGATTCCGGGTCGTTCGAATACCAGAGCACCTTCTGGTTCGTCCACTCCGCACGTTCCGCCGGCCAGCGGGCCGTGAGAACGCTGTTCGGGTTCCCGGAAATCGCACTAACCGTCGCTAGGTGCACGTCTCCGCTGGGCCGGACGGCAACGTCGGCAATAGTGCCGATACTAACCCCACGTCTTATTCCATGTTTTATTTTTGAAAATTCCGGGAGGGATTGCTCGCGCCACGCCTCCTGCCCGGGGACCCACCGTGAGTAGAGGACCCCGTGTTTTTCCGGGTTGGTGTGACGCCCGACGATAAGATGGAGAGTCCCTTTCGGTCCCGCGAGGAGTGTGCCCCTTCCGTCTACCGGAATGTGGAAGTATTCAGCCCGGCCGGATTCATCCCGGCCGAGCGGAATCGCCGACTCGGGGGGCGTCCAGTGTCCATCGGCGTGCCGACTATGATAGACCCTGGTGTAGAGGAACCCGACGTTTTTCCCAGCACGCTTCTTCCGGAGCTTGTCAGGGTCCGGCTCGCACCAGATGAGGTGCAGGCCACCGGGAGTGACGCCGAAAAACGGATGGGTCATCTCGTAATTCCCTGGGGGCACCGAAAGCTCCGGCCCACCAATCTGGCGAATCCGGAGGCGGGTGGTGTCGTCAAAGACCTCGTTGATACTGTCGGGGAGAGAATTCTCGCCGACCCGTTTCTCAGGGTCTCGGTCCCCGTTGCCGGCTACGAAGACGGCCGTGTCGGTGACGGCGAGGCTGGGATTGAAGAGAGGATGGCCGGCCTCCGGCCAAAGCCGACGTGGATCCGACCAGCCGGATTCCTGCTCGTCGCGTTCCGTGCTGTCGGGAACGGGGCCAGGGCTTTGAACCGAGGGCGCCGCGCTGCCTGCCACGAGCAGGCAGCAGAGGAGGCCCAAGTAGGCCATGTTTTCCTTCGGAGAAAATATCACGGAGCCGAAAGGCTGAATGAAAAGGGGGCAGGGAAGTCTACGTCATCTCCAGCTGCGGGGAATCAGGAAAAAACCGGAGGGAAGGGTCCTAACATGTGCCTACTTCTTTCTCACTTCGGTATTCAGTTTTTATTCCTTCCGCTCTCATGTCTGCCTCAGTACACGACAAAACTCGGGCGGTCCTTCAAATTCTCCGATGAGGTCACAA
>NZ_JBDGQQ010000091.1:0-10939 GCF_042218895.1 Salinibacter sp.
AGAAAAGAGAATTGACGATGACGCTCTCCAGGGTGTCGTCGATCTGGAAGTGGAGGGTACAGAGCTCGGTGCACACCACCAGCACGCGGGCGTCGGGCTGGCTCTGACAGAAGCTGTGGGCCACCCGCAGCGCGTTGAACGCGGCGTAGCAGCCCATGAAGCCGATGAAGGTGCGCTCGGTGGAGGCGGGAAGATCCAGCCGCTTCACGAGCTCGATGTCGAGCCCAGGTGCAAAAAAGCCGGTGCAGCTGACGGCGACGACGTGCGTGATGTCATCCGCCGCCACGTCGGCGTCCTCCAGCGCCCGTCCGGCTACGTCCTCGGCGAGTGGAATGGCGGCCTCCCGGTACTTCTCGTTGCGCTCCTTGGTCGAGGGGGCCGGTTCGAGGGCCCAGTTCTCTGGGAAAAACGTGAAGGCCTCCGGGTCGTCCTCGCCGTAGTCGGCCACGCAGGAATAGCGATAGTCGATGGCCGACTGTTCGTAGAGCGCGGGCAGCCGGCTCTGGAGCGGATCTGGCAGGCGCTCAATTTGCTGCATGAACTCGGCGGCCTCCGGCTGCGGCTTGCAGAGCGGCGGGTTGCCGGTAGCGATGGACTCAACGACGGTGTGCATGCGCACGGAGACTTTGAAGGACAAGAATCTGAGAACGTGTTGTGCTATGTGTGAATGGCATGTGCGTCCGTCTCCAACTGCCAGAACCGCCCCCCACGGTCACCCCAGACGTGCTCTGGAGCTCATCCAGCCGAATGGAGTGGGCTCGGCGATCGTCGTATGGGCTCTGAGTCAAGCTCAGAGCGACGCTGTTTTTCCTGAGAAGAAGCTATTTGAAGGCACCGCACCTACTTTGCACCATAGCACAAGCCGTTCTGAATGGTGTTGAACGTGCGACGTGGGCGGTAGTTGACAACACTCCGATGCGGCCGGCCACTCGGCGCTGAAGCCTCCTTGCTCGAAGGCGATACGCACCTATGCCCAATCTTCCTTCCCTCTCCCACAGCGATGTTCGCGACTGGACCAAGCAGCGGTTCTACGAGCGGGGCGAGACCTATTTTCAGCAGGACCGCATCCAGCGCCCGCGGCGCGAGGGGCGCACCCTGAAGGCCGAGTGCCAGGGCTCCCGTCCCGACCCGTACCACCTGGAGGTTGAGTTCCACGACGACGGCATCGCCCGGGCGGAGTGCTCCTGCCCGGTGGGCGGCGGGGGACGGTGCAAGCACGTGGTCGCCCTGCTTCTCACCTGGGTGGAGAGTCCCGAGGCGGTGTCGGAACAGGATCCTCTGACCCAGACCGTGGAGGAACTGTCCCAGGAGACCCTCGCCCGGCTCGTCCTGGACATGGTGGAGCGCCACCCGGACCTGGAGCGGCTCGTGTCGCTCGCGTCCACTGCCCCCCACGAGTCCCCCGACCCGGAGGAGCTCCGGACCCAGATCGAGAGCGCCCTCCAGACGGCGCTGCGCAACACCGATCGGTACTCGGCCCCCGAGGAGGCGGCCGAGGAACTGGAGCCGTTCGTCACGCTGGGCGACGACTACGCCGACCACGGGCACCGCGCGGACGCGACCACTGTGTATTGCCTCCTCATCGAGGCGATTCAGGACCACTACTTCGAGTTTCGGGATCGAAGTGGCGCCCTCTCCCGCCAGCTCACCACCTGTGTTAAGCGCCTGGGGACGGTGCTGGCGGAGACGAACGCCGACGACCTGCGCGAGCGCGTCCTGCGGACGCTCTTCGAGGTGGTCGTCTGGGACATTGACCAGGGTGGCCGTGGTCTTGGGGACCGGGCCCGCGACATCATTGAGGAGCAGGCGACGCTGGACGAACGACACCTGATGGGCGAATGGACGCGGGACGCGCTCGCCGAGCGGAACCGGACCGAGGAGGAACAAAGAATTATTTCTCTGGGCTCCTCCGGGGCCGCCTCCGATTCCAGGGACTGGGATCAGCAAGCCCTCGGTCGGCTCCTGCTCAACCTTCAGGAGCACACGCTCGACGACGAGGAGTACCTGCGGATCGCCCGCGAGACGGGCTGCCTGACCAATCTCGTGGCCCGCCTCCTCGACCTAGACCGCCTCAGCGATGCGCTCGACGCCGCCCGCGGGGCCTCCGACTACGAACTCGTCCGGCTTGCGCCCATCTTCGAAACGCATGACGAGGGGGCCGCCCTCCACGACCTCGCCCTGGATCGGCTCGACGACGATCCGCACCGCCGCCTCGTCGCGTGGCTCCGCGACTACGCCACTGAGCACGACGATCTGGACCGCGCCCTCGACCTGAGCACGCGTCTCTTCTGGACGCGGACGAGCCTCTCCGCCTACAAACAGGCCCGGTCGGTTGCGCAGCGGATGGACCGATGGGACGAAGTCCGTTCCGAGCTCCACGACCAGTTGCGTGAGCAGGGCCAGTACCGCCTCCTGACCCGCATTCACCTCGACAACGGAGACGTGGAGGCTGCCCTGAATGCCGTGGCGAAGATCAACTCGACCTCCCGCCTGTCCAGCGGCGCGTCGCTCAAGATGGATGTGGCCGAGGCCGCCGAGGACGAGTACCCCGAAGAGGCCATCGAACTCTACCGGCAGCGGGGTCGGTCCCTCATCGCCGATCGGGGCCGTGGGAATTACCGGCAGGCCGCGGAGCTCTTCCAGCGGGTGAAGAGCCTCTACGAGCAGCATAAGCCGGGCGTGTGGGACGACGTGCTCGACGCCCTCTACGACGACGAACTGCACCGCCTTCCCGCCGCCCAGGACGAATTCGAGAAGGCAGGGTTGCTGTGAAGCATCAATCCGAGGCCTGTTGCTTCCGACGAGGAGGGACTGACCCTACGTATACTCCGACCCGTTCTGGTGCGCCGATCCACGGCGCTGGAGCCAGATGGAGAAAGATCTAGTAGCCCGGCCGAACCGGGCCGAATTCTCCGTTCCTGGAGGTCGGCACGTTCGAGCGCAGGAAATTGGGGCGTCGCATCCAGGGGGCGGTAGTTCGTACTCCCCGGATCAGAGCTATGGTCGCTCGTATCTACAACGACACTGCTTCACGAACCCTCGTCCGGGAGCCGGAATTGAAACTGTACGCCGATCTCTTTGCCCGCAAGGTTATGGCTCTGGGATTCGGGGATGAACGTCACATTTTTCACCGTCTGAAGGGCGGCCCGGGCCAGTGGGTCGGGGGCGTTGTCAAGATGGCGGTACTGGTCGTTCACGACTCGCGGGTTCGCGGCGTGTCCTGCCTCGTCCACTGCGAAACGCACCCTCACCCGTCCCTTCATTCCGGCTTTGCGGGCCAGTGCAGGGTAGGAAATTTTGTTATGGAGACTCGATCTGGTCTCGTGGCTCAGGTGGATGGTGGCCGAGAGTCCTTTCCTATCTGGTATCTGGTAGTAGTGAGCGTCCAGGCCGGCGGTAGCTGAATTCGCTCGAGGCTTCGTATCCGATTGACGGGGGGTGGTCGACGAGGAATCGTCCGGGAGCCGGAAGGTCACCGGCAGTGCCATTTGCACCTTCACGGCTTCCCCGTCCTGCCTGCCGGGCTCGCAGTCCAGGCTCTCGACGGCGTTGAGTGCAGCCTTATTTAGCAGCTCATGCGCCCCTCGGGTCACCGTCGGGTCTGTGACCTCGCCCTGCTCGTCTACGATGAACTGCACGAAGACTCGGCCCTCAATGCCGGCTTTCCTAGCGAACTCAGGGTACTTGGTCTTCTCCTGGAGCGCTCTGAGGCCCCCGCACTTGGGTTGCTGCTCGACGACTACATACACCGCACTGTCCTTGGAAGCCGCAGTGGTGGATTCAGAGGTCGGGGCGTTCGCTTCGGGGGCCGCCGGGCCGAGACTGTCCGAGCAGGCCACCACGCCCAGTGTCAGGGCGAGGCCTGTGGCGAGGAGGGCTGTGCCGAGGGCAAGACGAGAGGAGAGCAGGGTGGAGATCGACGAGCGCATGGCTGTGAGTCGGTCCTTAAGGGAAGACGGCGATTCGGAGAGGCAGAGAGCCCCAAGGCGACCGGGGCGGGGATTTCCTTCGGCGAAGGCGGCGAGGAGCCGGGCGTAATCGGCCGCCGACGTGGACGAGATGCCGAGAACAGCGGCGTCGCAGGCCCGCTCCCGCGCTTCCACGATCCGCCGTCGGAGCCGCTGCACGAGGGGGTGCACGGCAAACAGAGCGGTAATGAGGCGCTCGGCGACGTGGGCGAGGTCGTCCCAGCGGCGAACGTGAACGCATTCGTGAACGAGGGTCGTGCGAAGGGCCTCCGGGTTCTCTGTGAGTCCCTCGGGCAGGAGAATCAGGGGCCGGGGCCCACCGAGGGTGATGGGGACGGCGGCCTCCGACGTGACGAGGACTTGGACGGGACGCCCGATGCCGAGGATCTCCCGCAAACGATCGACCCGGGCCTGGAGGGGGGCGGCGGCCGTTCCCTCCACGGTCCTGCGCACCCGTATGGCCGCCACGGTGTCGAGCGCGAGCCGTCCGAGACCGACGAGCCCCGCAATCAGGGCGATGGCGGTGACCAGGCCGACGGCGTGCATCCAGTGCCACGAGGGTGTGCCCGTCGAAGTGATCTCCACTGCCGGCTCGATCGAAGGGAGCACGACGATACCAGCAGTAGGGAGGGCCGGGGGCTGGGCCGAGGTGGGGAGCAGTTCGGCGGCCCCTGCGGCCGCGATCCCGATTGGCAGCGCCGCGAGAAGCACCTGTGAGAGTCGGTACTCGGCGTGTGGATGCAGACGATCCGTTCGCTCTAAAAGCACCCAAAGCGGGAGAGCCAGACCCGTCCAGGCAAGGATCGGCAGCCACAGCGGATGGGCGGTTGCGGCCCCAAGGTCGGCCAGCAAGTCAAGAATTGTCGTCCACGTCATTGGAATCGTCTTCCTCCTCTTCCAAGACATCGATGAGACCTCGGATCTCCGCCCGCTCCTCCTCGGATAGCTCCTCCCGTTGGACCAGCGTCTGCACCAGTGCCGAGGGCGACCCCTGAAAGACCTTCTCCATCAGACGCTGGAGCAGGCTGTGCTGCACAGCGTCCGGCTCCTGGGCGGGCTGGTAGACGTAGGAGCGGCCCTCCTTGTGGTAGTCGAGATAGCCCTTCTCGGCCAGCTTCTTCATCACCGTCATGATCGTGGTGTACGCCACGTCGCGATCCTCCAGGATGCGCTCGCGGACGTCGGCCACGGTGGCCTCGCCGAGGTCCCACACGTGATGGAGGACCTCCATTTCGGTTTCGCCAAGGTGGGTAAGAGACTTGCGACGCATGAAGGGTAGAGAGTTTGGGCAATACTACTACACTATTAGTATTACTTAGGTCGTATTCTGTCAAGTCGCTACACATAATATTTACATTCCGGTCTCCACACACCGGTGTCCACCCTCAACCTCCGTAGAGAATGGGCGGTGCAGGACCGGATATTGTGGGGAACAGCCTCGAGCCCTTCCCCGGAGTGGTGTTCACGTCCTGCCCCGCGGCGCTGCCGTTCGGCTTGTTCTTTGCGAGGGAATGGGACCGCAGGGCTTGTCCCTACCCTCGTCGGGTCGGGACCAGGGAAAATTCGTGCAGGTACGGGCCGAGGCTCAGTGGGACGCCGAAATACAGCGGGGATGCACCATCCATCGGACGTCTCGGCGAAGACGGCAGGAATAGTCCCTCAGATTGAACGCGACGTGGGCCTGGGATCTGAGCAGTAAATACGAAACGCACCGGAAAAAACCGCGAGCAGACCTCGAAAGGGGCCTCCAGTCCAGGCTCGTCTCCCTCTCCACCGAACTACGCTCAATAGCCATAACCAGGCGGATCCATGGAATCGCGTGTGTATTCTGTTTCGGTGCGTTCTCTCATCGGGATCGGGCTGGAGGCGCTCCCCTGGATCGCTTTAGCAACCGGATCCGCATTCTACCTGTCCCCCGCTCTCCCACTCTCCCCCCCCCGGCTTTCGCTTCCACTGCTCGTGCTCGTCGTCGGGAGCCTGATTGTAGTGGCACGGAGGTGGGCCACCTCTTCTGCCGGCTCTTCGTCTTCCGACCCTACTTCGTCGCCGGTCGCGGATCAGCCTCACCACTGTGATGCCGAGTCCTCCTTCTCCCCTTCTTCGAGGCACCTCTCCACGCACAGGGAGACCCTTGGGGATCCTGACGACGACCCATTGCTGATTACGTCCCGATCCGACTACACGATTCTGGCTGCCAATGAGCAGTTCGAGCGGGCGTTTGGGTACGCCGAGGAGGACCTCGTCGGCAACATTCCGTCCGAGGTTGGGATGTGGGCCGGCGATCACACAGAAAGCGAACTCCAGAAACGGCTCTCTTCGGAGGCCCCCATGCGGACCGAGATGATTTCTGTATACACGGCCAATGGAACCCTCCGGCGCGTTCCCCTTGCTCTTGACCGGACTTCGGACGACCACGAGGAGTGCCTGGTCTGGCGGTTTCCGGTGCAGAGAGATGGCCCGGACGACACATTCTCCCCCAACCAGGAGGAAGGGTACGACCCTCTTACCGGTCTCGCCACGCGTTCGTCCCTCTTGCACCAGGTTGGCCAGCGGCTGGAGCATGCCCCGAGCGATGAGGCGGGGCCCGCCCTCCTCTGTGTCACGATTCGGGAGTACAGGGACGTCACGGAGAGCTTTGGGTATAGGGCCGGCCAGCAGTTTCTGGCGGCCGTGGCCACCCGCATCGAGGACGGTCTGCCCACCACGGCCACGACCGCCCGGATCTCGGAGGATACGTTCGCCATTCTGTTGCGGGCCAGCGAGGACGATGCACGGGAGCTCGGGCGCACCCTCTTGAAGGCGTTCGACATGCCCTTCCGGATCGCGGACCAGCAGGTGCCCGTCGAGGCCATTGCGGGCCTAGCGGTCTGGTCCGGGCCTCACTCGGCGTTTAGCGGGGCCGAGGAGATGCTAGAAGCGAGCTTTTCGGCCATGCACCGGGGCACGAAAGAGCATACTACCGGCAATCTACACATCTACCGGGACAGGACCCAGCGGGAGGCCCGCTGGCTTCGTCGCCGCGAGCGGCTCCGGACCGCCATCCAGCAGGACGAGCTGGTCCTACACTACCAGCCCATCGTGCACCTCGCGTCCAGGAGCGTGGTTGGGGCCGAGGCGCTCGTTCGGTGGGCCCACCCTGAGCGCGGGCTCCTCTCCCCCGCCGCCTTCATGCCACTCGCGGAAGAAACGGGCCTTGTTGGCGACGTGGATCGCTGGGTCATCAACCGGGCGCTACGTCAGGCGAGTGCATGGACCCGGTCCCCAGATGGCCCGGTCGACTGGGTCAGTGTCAACGTGAGCCCGCAATCCGTAGACGACGACTTCCAGCGCTGGTGTCGGGACGAGATCCGGAGCGCCCGGCTCCCTGACGGGGGATTGCACCTGGAAATTACCGAACGGTGGGCCCTCCAGGAGGACGAGTTCCTTCGTCCGCTTCGCGACGACGGCGTTCGTCTGGCGATCGATGACTTCGGAACGGGGTATTCGTCGCTCCGCTACCTCCGGTTCCTCGACGCTGAGCTTCTCAAGATCGACCGCGAGTTCATTCAGGACCTTGGTCAGGACCCGAAGACCACGGCGATCGTGCAGTTTTTGCTGAACCTGTCTCTTCGCCTGAGCGTGGAGGTGATCGCGGAGGGGGTCGAGACCGCGCAGCAGGAGGCGACGCTCCGAGAACTGGGGTGCGCGATGGCTCAGGGCTACCGGTTCCTCGAACCCGTTCCGGCGGACTCGCTCGCCGAACACGCCCACGCGTCCCCCGAGCAGTCCGGCGCGTCTCGGGACGAGCCCCAGCCCCCCAGCTGAGACGTCAGCCCGATTCCTGCTCGGGCGTAGCGATAGCGGGCCCGCGCTTCTCCAGTTCTTTCGCCCGGTACATGGCCCGATCGGCCTGGCGGAGCAGCTCCTCAACCGTCTCGCCGTCGTCGGGAAAGGTTGCGATGCCCGCAGACGCCACCAGTGAGAACCGCTTGTCACCGACCTGCACGGGTTCCCCGATGTCCTGTACAATCCGGCGTGTCGCCGGGCGGGCCGCCCTGGGCTCATCCAGGTCTACCCAGAGCACGGCAAACTCGTCTCCCCCAATCCGGGCCACCACGTCACTCTCCCGGGTTGCTCGTTCTGCCCGCTCCCCGACGGTCACGAGTACTTCGTCTCCGGTCTCGTGGCTCCACCGGTCGTTCACCGTCTTAAAGTTGTCCAGATCCATGTACGTCAGCCCAACGTATCGCTCACGCCGCTCCGCCAGCGCGAGGGCCTTTTTTGCCTGCTTCTGCAGGAAGCGGCGGTTGGGCAGCCCCGTCAGGGGATCGTGGTAGGCCATCTCCTTGAGCTGCGTCCAGAGACGGGTCTGCTCCGTGACGTCCACGAAGCTCGAGACCACGACAGTGCCGGGGTGATCGGCGTCTTCGTGAAGCACCAGGCTCTCCATAATCGTGAACGGGCGTCCGTCTCGGCGCTTCATCGGGACATTCCACTGGCTTACCTCTCCCTTCTCCCGGAGCCGATCGATCGTCCGTTGCCGCTCGTCCGGGTCGCCCCGGAAATGGTCACCGAGGGACTCTCCTTCGAGCGTCTCAGGGGTGTCGTACCCGAACATCTGGGCCGCCGCGGGATTGCAGGACAGAATTTTGCCGTCGAGCCGGGCCCAGATGTGCCCCACCTGGTTTTGGTCAAACAGTTGTCGATACCGTCGTTCGACCTCGTCGTCCGCCTCGTTCGTTTTCGGGGGGGGACGCCGCCGGTCCTGCATCATCACCAGGGTCCAGACCTCGTCGGGCCGGGCCTCTCCGCCCACCTGCGTCAGGGAGAGATGCACCGGGACCGTGCTGCCATTTCGATGACGAGCGTAGAACTCGAGGCTCCCCCCCAGGTGTGCGGGCGCATCCCCCGCATCGGGTTGAGACGGCTCATCCCGCCTACCGCTTTCGTTCACCATCAGCCGGTCTATCGACATTCCGATGAGGTGACCGGACTCGTAGCCCAGAAGATGACGGGTTTGATCGCTACAATAACGAATCGCTCCCTCCTGGTCTACGAGCAGTGCGGCCATGGGCAGGGAATTCCAGGCCTGGCCCAGAAGGCGTTCGAGGCGGGACTGCTCTGAGGCGTTTGACGTCGGCATCAGTGAACCCGAGTCAGGGAGGTGTGTGACGAAATCCCGATGTCCGTTCCAGCTTTCCCAAGACAGGGACGACGGCTCCGGGACGCCGGAAGTCCCCTGCCTCGCTCAGGTTTTCGGACGGGGGTTTGCAGCCTCACGCTTCTGCTTCCGGTCCGCACGGAGCGCACAGCGCGCGGCTTTCACCTACCAAGGGCCCACAAGAAGGATACCAACGTACGCTTTCTACCACGCTGCGAAGCGTCTTCCTAAGATGGGGGGCGTCGTCCGCGTGCTCGAAAACTGGGCCGATCGTGAGTCGACTGTTGCTGTGCGGGCTTCCGACTCAGCGTGTCGCCGGAGACACTCAGCCGGTTCTAGCTCCCGAAGCGACCCATCACTGCTGCTCTTTCGCCTCCGCCCAGAGCTTCTCGATTACGGCGAGGTCTGTCGCCTCGATGGTGGCGTCGCCGTCGCGGAAGCGTTCCTCCAAGTGCTGGAAGCGACGGGTAAATTTGTCGTTCGTTGCGCGCAGCGCGTTTTCGGGATTGATGCCGGCCTGCCGGGCGTAGTTGGCAAGGGCGAAGAGCAAGTCCCCAAACTCAGATTCGCGGTCGTCCTCATCTGTCTCGTCGTCCACGGCATCCCGGAACTCCTCAAGTTCTTCCTCGACCTTTGCCCAGGCGTCGTCACGGTCCGGAAACTCGAAGCCCACTCCAGCTGCCTTTTCCTGGATGCGGTGTGCACGCAGGAGCGCCGGAAGCCGCCGCGGAACCCCATCGAGCACCGAAGATGCCTCGCCATCCGCCCGGTCCGCCTTCTCCTGCTGCTTGATTTCCTCCCACGAGGCCGCCACGGCGTCCGGATCGTCGGCCGTCTCGTCGCCGAAGACGTGCGGGTGGCGGCGGACCAGCTTGTCCGTCTCCGCCTCGATCACGTCCGCGAGCGTGAAGCGTCCCTCCTCCTCGGCGATGGTGGCGTGGAACAGCACGTGCAAAAAGACATCGCCGAGTTCCTCCGGGAGCTCATCCCAATTTTTTGCGTCGATGGCCGCCACTACCTCGTAGGCCTCCTCGATGAGCAGATGCTTCACCGACTCGTGGGTCTGCGCCCGGTCCCACGGACAGTCGCGGCGCAGCTGCTTGACGATGGCGACAAAGTCGGCGTAGGCTTCTAACCGGTCGGCGGGCTCGGCGAACGCATTCTCGTAGATCCTATCGCTCGGATCGAAGGCGGGGGTGGACATGCAAAAACGGAATAAGTGCAGGTAGTGTGGCACGCAAGTGGGATCTCGCGTGCTCTACTTGCGGACGGCGCGGATGTTTGTACGTGTGCAAACCATGTGTGAATCTAAGAATGTAGGAGACGCTGAGGGGGGAACATCGGGCCGCCCGGTCCGTCCCAGCATGCGAACAGTCAGCCAAGGTTCTTTGGCTCCGACGCCACGTTCCTTCACGTATGGGGATGACACGGCTTCGACGTGTAGTAAACGTGCAGCGGACTGACCTGCCGAGCATCCTGATACGCTCGTAAAACCTGTCAGGAATCGCAACTGCGGACGATTATTCGTACGCGATGGCGGCGTAACAGCCTCCATCTGTCTCACGTCGCTCCTGACCCTTGGGGAGCGTGAGACATCGACAAAAAGGGTGTAGTCGTTTCGGTCTCCGGCTGCGGCCGCGACGGTGAAGTTCAATCAGCCTTTGCGTCGCCCTGGCCTCGTGGACGGGCAGACGGGCGACGTGAGTACCGAATGCATCCACTATGCAGGTAGAGGTTCGACTTGTGCGGCTACACGGACCCGGGTTCGACTCCCGGCAGTGAGCGAGGAAAGGGCTCGCCAGAATCCCAGAATTGAGTCTGGGTAGACCTC
>NZ_JBDGQQ010000092.1:0-36092 GCF_042218895.1 Salinibacter sp.
TACGATTGCAGAAGCGTAGAGCCTATTCCCAAGCAGACCGATTGAAATTGCACTATGTAGTGCGGTCACCTGTGCCCCAGGGGACCGACTAGCACTCTCGGAGACGCCCCAACGACACAGAACGCCCTAGAGGAATCGGGACGGGCGATTGTAGATTGGGGCAGGATCGTGTGTCTGTCCGGTGAGGACCCCCCGGCCCAATGTCGGCGTCACCAGTCCCAGGACGCCCCGGCGTGGGATGATCTGCGTCGGGCAGAAACGTCCGCCCACACGGCCGTCCAGGTAGCCCGAGCCGACGGCCCCACTTTGGCTTCACTCCTGCCCCAAGTGGGTGCCGCATGTCCATCCGAAAGAGCCGCGGTTGCCCCTTTTCGGCGAGGGATCCTTTGTGGCGAGGAGCCCCAATTTTTGGGTCTCCGGCCACCGAGTGATAACCTTTCAAACCCAAGGAACTGAAGGAATGGGTCAGGTCGAGCGGTGGCTTCGGGAAGAGGGCTACCTCCGATAATCTGCAGTTCTTCTCTACTTTGTCACAACGATCTCTTGATTCCCCCCGGGTCGATTTTGCTATATTGGTACTTAATGCGAGCGAACGGAATTCCCCGCATTTCTGTTGGCTCGTAGGCTCGGCCCATTTCCGGGTCGGGCTTTTTTTGCTTCTTCCCCAACTCTCCGTGGGCTCGTCGCCGCCACCGGGGCTTTGAGGATAGCCAGCTGCGCTCCCTGCATTCTCTCCACTCAGCCGGCACCCTCCGGGGCTTGAAGTCGCCTCGCCTGGGGCCCCAGCTAGGGGTTCTCAGGGGACGGGGGCTCGACGAGCGTTTCGCGCTTTGGGTCTTGCCCTCTCGGGTCCTGCGGGACGGACGTGCACCCGCTTTGGTAGAGAACCACGATCGCCAGCCCCAGCACTGCTCCCCGCACGACATAAGTGAGCGTAACGTCTACCCGGCCTGAACGGAACGAAGGATTTTTCCATCCGATAAGCCCGCCCGCAACCGCCCCGCCGGCAGGCAGATACCACCATCCTGAAAGAGAAAGGGCCCAGACCAAAACGCCGATTAGGGCCAGCATCAGGGCCGCCCCCGCCACCCGGGTCGCCTGCGAAAGGGCGTCTGCAAATGTTTTTTTCCACCCGTTCATGCCAAGCTGTATATCAGTGGATAGGCGCTGACAAAGGCCTCCCGTCCTCTGTGCTGCGAACCGGGCGCCCCTCCTGCCGGCCCGGCGTCCTGCCGGGCTGCTGCTCCAGACACGCCCCACCACTGCGATCATTTGTCCCGGCTGGGACAGACTGCTGTCCGGCTAGGCAGCCCGTTCTCGGAGCGAGGACTCGACGCGCACCTCGCTGTGGAGGGTACGGTGCACCGGACATTTGTTTGCGATCTCGAGGAGCCGCTGGCGCTGGTCCTCGCTCAGATTGCCCCGAACGTCTATCTCTCGCCGGATCCGGTCGACTTTTCCGGCCTCGGTCTCGCAATTCTCACAATCCTCGGCGTGAATCTTCTCGTGCGAGAGGTGCACGAGCGTCTCCTCCAGGGGCCACTCCTTGCGGTCCGCGTACATGCGGAGCGTCATGCCCGTGCAACTGCCGAGCGCCGAGAGGAGCAGGTCGTATGGCGTAGGGCCTGCGTCGTCGCCCCCTACCTCCTCGGGCTCGTCGGCCACGAAGGTGTGGGGGCCAGCCTGAATGTGGGTTTGGTACGCCTCCCCAGTGCGGGCGACCACAGCTCCCTCGGCGCCGCTTTCCTCTGTATCGGAGGCGTCCACGTACTTTTTCGCCCAGGCCCCCATTACAACCCCCACGTATTCGGCGTCCGCACGGTCGTGGAGGAGGTGATTGGCGTCGTCCAGGGACACGAAGCTCTTCGGGTGCTTCGCGGCCTGAAAGATGCGGGCGGCGTTGTCTACCCCGACGATCTGATCGATCGGGGAGTGGAAGATGAGAAGGGCCCGATCGAGTGTCCGGATCGTTTCCTCCATCTTCGTGGCGGCCAAGTCTTCGAGAAACTGCTTGCGAATCGTAAAGGTGCGCCCCGCGAGCGTGATTTGGGCCTCGCCGGTGGACTTGATGTCCTCAATGGCGTCGTTCAGGTGACGGGTGACGTGCTCGGGGTCATACGGCGCCCCAATCGTTGAGACCGCCTTGACACGATCGATCTGGTGTGCGGCCTGAAGCACAGCGGCGCCCCCTAATGAGTGCCCCACCAGAATGCGGGGTGCCTCGTGCCGCTCCGCCAGGAAGTCGGCCGCTACGACCAGGTCATCAACGTTAGAGGAGAAATTGGTGTCGGCAAAATCGCCCTCGCTCTCCCCAAGCCCGGTGAAGTCAAACCGAAGGACCCCGATGTCCTGCCGGTTCAAGGCCCGGCTGATGGCACCGACGGCGCGGAGGTCTTTCGAGCATGTGAAGCAGTGGGCGAAGAGCGCAAAGGCACAGGGGGACCCGGAGTCGGGTAGATCCAAGCGGGCGGCCAGCTCATCGCCCTCGGGATTCTCGAAGTAGAGTTTTTTGGACGGCATGACGGTAGGGTCAATGGCGAAGGGCAGTGCGGTGCGTGCCGGGCGTCTTTCCGGAGCGAAGGTCAAGAGGCTTCCCCGTTAAGCGGCCGGCTCGGCGGCAGGTTCGAAGGAAAACCGCTGTATGTCGGCGGGGGTCCCGCGGTCAAACGTCCGCTCGACAAAGGTGACTGTTCCAGACCGGTGAATCAGAAGAACCGTCGACGAGCGGGTCCCGTACTGGTCGCCCTCGATGAACGGCGGCGACAGCTTTCGCTCGGTCGTCCGGCCCAGCCCGGTGTCCGGCAGTTTCTCGTCCGGGGCCGGCCGTCGGTCGGAAAGGATGTCGAGCAGTTGATCGGAGGAGATCTCGCCGTCCAGCAGCGACCGCAGTCGGGCCGTTCCCCGCTGGACCTTGGGCCACGGGTCATCGAGCTGCGCGTTGCTCATGCCGTGTATTCCGGGTGCAACCGACCGCGGAGGGCCGTTCCGGTTCGAGAAGTAGTACAGCGTCTGGGGCGTCCCAACCAGCAGGTTGAACCCATTGTATTCGTCGGCACGAGCGGCCACGTCTTCAAGGTAATCGCTCGGAGAAGGCTCATTCTTCAGGTAATCTGCAACGAAGTGTCCCCGGGAGGGCGCGTCCTCCCGATGGGACGTTTCGTCCCGAACATTGGTGACGGTGGCCCAGTGCCCACGGCGGGTGACTCCCAGCCACGTCCCCCCCGATTTTCGATCTCGGCCCGCCAGCACGTGGGGCGCCTCGTCCCAGAACGACGCCGGGGTTGCCGGTCGATCGTAGAACTCGTCTCGGTTCCCGGCGAAGACGATCGGGTAGTCGGGATGCGAGTCGTACGCAAGCAGAATCAGACACATAATCGACGTTGTGCTTTGGGACTTTCGTCCGAGGCATGAGCAGCGGCGCTTCTCTTATCCGGGCTCGGCCACCTCGGCGTTCTTCTCTACAGCAATGAGCCGGGGCGGGTCGTTGGCCTGATTCACGAACCGGTACGACAGCGCCCGAAAGGCCTGCTGAGGCAAGGCGGAGGCCCACGAGTGCACCGCCTCGGCCTCGGCAGGGCCTCCCTCGTGTCCGGTGTAGAGGACGATCGTGATGACGCCTCCGGGCCGGAGCAGCTTTGTACTCAGATTCAAAGCCTGCCGGGTGGTATGGGGCTTGGTCGTGAGGGAGTGATCTCCCCCTGGCAGGTAGCCAAGATTAAACATCACAGCCCCCACTGCCCCGCGGTGCGACTCGTTGAGATGATGCAACATAGTTTCGTGACCGGCACGAATCAGTTGAACAGACGCGGCGGGGTCTTCCGACCGGAGGCGGCGACGGGTTTCCTTAATGGCCTCCTCCTGCACGTCGAACCCCACGACCCGACCGTCGGCCCCGACCTCTCGGGCCAGGAAAACCGTGTCGTGGCCGTTGCCTGTCGTGGCGTCAATGGCGAGCCCGCCCGGCGCCAGGGCCTGAGCGGCCAGGTGGTGCGCGAAGTCGAGCACGGATTGAATTGGCACCGGGAGGCGTGGAGGGCTGCGGAGCAGGACTGGGGCTGTGAACCTGTTTGGCGAGACATCTGCGGCCCCCCGGGAGTACTCGGTCGCTGTGCTCCCAGCGCTGCGACTTTGTGGACCTCGTGCAAAACGGCCTCTGTACTCACCCGGTAGTTTCCACTACAGGGCTCGTTTGGGCACCGTTTAGCGGCGTCGCCCACTATGTCTCGGCTACACATCTGCACGCAAAACAGGTCTAGAGTTCTTCATGAGTGACATCGCCAGCGGTTCCCCATCGGCCGGACACTCAAACTCCTCGAATTTCGCCCGGCTGGCGAATCCTACCGCATGCTGACGCGTGCGCAATCAGTCCCACGCTCCCGTCGTCCACGAGACGTCTTGCTTCCGTATGGCCGTTTCGGTCGATTTAGGTGCTCGCAGTTACACCGTCCACTTCCGCTCGCTCTCCGCGGTGCCCGCACTGATGGAGGAGGCTGGGCTGCAGGGGAACCGGTGCCTGCTCGTGTCCGACGAACACGTAGCGGCCCACTACCGGACACCGCTCGAACGCGGGCTCACCGATGCGGGATGGGCTGTACACACAGTCGTTCTGCCGCCGGGGGAGGCGACCAAGTCTGCCCCCCACCTCCACGACCTGTACGACGAGGCGCTCGAATGGGGCATCGACCGCGACACGCCCCTCCTTGCCCTGGGTGGAGGCGTGGTGGGAGACCTGGCCGGCTTCGCTGCCGCTACCCTACTGCGGGGGCTTCCGCTCGTGCAGTTGCCCACGTCCCTGCTCGCCCAGGTGGATGCCTCCGTGGGCGGGAAGACGGCCATCAACCACGCCGTCGGGAAAAACCTCATCGGGGCGTTCTACCAGCCGCAGTTCGTGTGCGCCGACCCTCGAACCCTCGACACGCTCCCCATGGACGAATACACGAGCGGCATGGCCGAGGTCGTCAAGCACGCCCTGATTGGGGACCCAGACCTCTTCGCGGACCTTGAGAACCATCTGGTCCCGATTCTATCTTACAGGGATCGAGAGGCGGTTGCGTCCACCATCGAGAAGGCGGTGCGGGTGAAGGCCGAGATCGTGGGTGCCGACGAACGCGAAGAGGGACGGCGTGCGGTCCTGAACTTCGGGCACACCTTCGCCCACGCCCTCGAGCAGGTGGCGGGCTACGGCACCTTTTCTCACGGCGAAGCCGTTGCCCTGGGCATGCGGGCCGGGCTGTACCTGTCCCATCGACGTTGGCCCGACGCGCTCCCCCGAGAGCGGATCGACCACGTTCTTCAGGCCATTCCCGTCGATGGCGACCCCTCATCGGCCCCGTTCCCGGCGCTGTACGAGGCCATGGCTGCAGACAAGAAGAATCGGGGGGACAGCATCCGGTTTGTCCTTCTTCGCCGGCTGGGCGAAGCCTACGTCACGGGGGACGTGTCAGAGGCAGAGGCCCGGCAGGCCTGGGCCTTTGCGTGCTCGTCCTGAAACGCCGCCCTGCGGCACGCGTGTGAGATAGTTCAAACTGGCTCTTCACCAATCGGGGCCCTCCGCTCCGGCTCCTGTTCGTGCCCGACTCTTCACGCCGATCCCTTGCCCGTCCTCTGTGGCGGGCGCTCCAGATTGCCCTCGCGGCGGTGCTGGGGAGCGCGGTCCTAATCGTAGGGCTGACCCGAACGGAAGTCGGACGCGACAGCATTCAGCACCAGATCGAGAGCTCCTTCAACCAGCGGTTTGAGGGCTCCTTGTCGATCGGAGGTCTCAGCGGCATTCTCCTCGGCGACGTCGTGGCGACCAATGTCGAGCTTCGCAGTTCGACGGGGCGTCTCGTCGCGTCTGCGGACTCAGTGGTCGCTGAGCCTTACTGGACCTACCTCCTGGCCTCGGAGCTCTCGGTCAGCTCTCTCACCCTGATTCGTCCGCGTCTTGCGCTGCGTCGGGACTCGAGCGGGAATTGGAATCTTTCACAGGCCCTTCACCGACGGTCCCACACCCCCCCGTCCGACGGTCCGCTCGACCTGTCCCTCGCGGACATTAATATCCGTGACGGGCGGGTGACGTCAACTCGAGCCGGCCCTGCCCCCGCCGCTGTGCAGAACAACTGGCTCTTCGACTACACTCGGGCCCGCGTCCGCAACCTTTCTGTTGATGCGTCGGTCCCGCGGACCGGTGCCGATGCGCGCATCAAGATTCAGGACGCCTCCTGGACCCTTCCGAATTCCGATCTTCACGTGTCCACGCTCCGCGGTCAGTTGCGCCGAGCGAGTGGGAGTTGGGTGCTCGAGCAGCTCGCTCTATCCTTGGACACGACTCGCATTCGGGCTGAGGCCTCACTCGAGTCGTCGAGTGACGAGTCTACAGATCAGCCTGCCTTCGATCTCCGCTTCGACCAGAGCATACTCGACACCGATGAACTTCGTCGGCTCGTGCCCCGGCTTTCCCTCAGGGGGATGGTAAACGTGAAGGGCCACGTCGAGGGCTCACTCGAGCAAGTTCGCGTCGATGCCTTTACGATTGCCCGTAACAACTCGTTTGCCACCGTTCGCGGGACAATTACGAGGCAGTCATCACCGGTCAGGATTGACGCCACGCTCACGGATAGTCGTCTCAACCTGGCGGACGTTCGGGCCGTGTGGCCTGCCCTTCCGTCTCTGCCAGATTCGACGATCAGTCCTCTGAGCGTGCAGGCCTCCCTCCAAGGGACCGCCTCGCGCCGTGCCTCTCCCGCTACCCTTGACCTTGAGGGTCAGCTTGCGGTCCAGACCCCACAGGGTGCCGTGCGGGGCTCCCTGGACATCCAGCGAAAGGAGGCCCCCGTTGCTCCCGTGCAGTATCGTGGTTCGTTCGAGGTGGACAGCTTAGATCTAGCCCCCTTCACGGGCGAGGCTCGGCTCTCAAGCCGGTTGAATGGGCGCGTCGAGATTCAGGGTGCCGCAGCGACGGACACAGTGCGCCGCAGTCGTCTCGACGTGTCCCTGTCCCCGTCCCGACTCGGGGGTCGGCGCTTCGCCTCGGCCAACGGCACGGTGGTGCTTCGGGGCGATCGTGCTCGGGGACGGATCGTTCTGCAACAGCCAAACGGTGGGGTCCTCCGTGCAGAGGGCCGCATGACCCTGGACGCCCGTCCGAACTATTCGGCCTCCCTACTGGCGTCGGGGTTCGACCTGTCCCCGCGGAAGGGAGTGCTCCCATCGACTCGACTCAACGCCCGTCTCACACTTCAGGGCGCGGGAACTACGTGGCGGTCGTTGGCAGGAACCGCTACGCTAAACGTGGATTCGTCGCGGGTGTATCGGGCCGACAGCGTGGTTGTGTTGCCCCCGCACACCGCCACCCTCCGCCTCTCCGATCGATCCTCGGACCGTCCTCGGCTTTCGCTGAACAGTTCGGTGGCCTCGCTCCAGGTTCGCGGGACGTTTCTGGGACCACGGCTGTGGCGGGCCGGGCGGGCGTGGGGATCGACGTTGGCGAGGGCCGTGGAGCGAGAGCTTGGAAAGCCTGTGCCGACCTCGCTTGTCACCACCGGTGAGTCCCTGTTTCCCCTCGTGCCTTCCCCACTGGATTCGGTGGCCCCTGCCCCTCTGAGCACAACTCTCAATCCTCAACCCATGCTCTCCGAGCCCGTCGAGGTCCGCGGCCGGCTGCGGATTCGCCGCTCGGACATCCTGCAGGCTTGGTGGGCGGGCTTCCCTGAGACCTCGAGCGATTTCGAGACGACCGGGCAAATTACCATCGGCCCCAATCGTCTACGTGCCTCCGGGTCGCTCTCCGCCTCTCGCCTTCGCTATCGCGGCGGCGAGGCGGAAGGGGTCTCGCTCCAGTACGACGCGACCGTCCACGCCGGGTCTCCCCTCGCGGAAACGGGAAGTGCCGATCTTTCTATTTCGGCTCACCAGGTGGAGACCGTCGGTCCCTCGCTCTCCGCCCTCTCTGTCTCGCTCTCCTTCGCCCGGCGGGACGGTACACTCCGCCTCCGAGCCGATAGCCTCGGGGCTTTGGGTCCCGTTCGGCTGATCGGGGGACTGCACATCACCCCCACCACGAACGAACTGCGAATACGACAGGTCTCCATGCAGGTGGAGGGAAGGACGTGGACAAATCCATCGCCCGCCTCCGCGCGGTTCTACTCGGATGCGACCGTGATTTCTCCCCTCTCCTTAGAGCGGGCCCACCCGCAGGCTCCGATGCTACAGCGCATCCGCATCGCGGAAACAGTCTCGCCTCGGTCACCCAAACCTCTCTCGCTGACAGTCCAGCACGCATACCTCCCCCCAATCGCCAGGGCTTTGCAGACGCCGAAGGTGATCGGGGGAAACCTAAACGGTCGGGTCACCCTCCAGGGAGGCCAGGCGGAGCCGACGCTCGACGCGACCTTCTCCGTCCGACGGCTTTCGTACGATCGACGCATCCTGGGGAACGTCCGCCTTCAGGCAAGATACGCGGCCTCTTCTCCCGATCTCCGCCTGAATCTCTCCCTCGACTCGCTGACAACGGCGGACCGGCGGGCCGGTCCAGACCTGGTGCCCCAGGGGGCCCGAACCGTTGAACCAAGCGAGTTGACGCTGTCTGGTCGGATTCGTCTGCCCGAATGGGCGCATTCGGCGTCTGAGCAGGAGACCTCACAGGTGCCCTCGGGGGAGACGTTTGACCTCGACGCCGACATTGAGCACGCCGACCTGTTTTTCTTCGAATATATCTTCGAAGACCGGGTCTCAAACGTCCAGGGCTTTGTAGAGGGCCCACTCCACATCGGGGGGCAAGTTCGAGATCCTGTATTCGAAGCCGACCTGAAGATCCAGGACGGGGCCGTTGATCTCCCGCGCTTTGGGCTGGAGTACGAGGTGAGTGGGCCCGTGGAGGTCGACCGGCAGGGCATTCATCTGCAGGACATCACCGTCCAGGGCGACGAGGGATCGGCGACCGTCAAGGGAGATGTTTTCTTCAACCGATACGAATATTTTTCTTTCGACCTGTCGGGCACGCTCGATGGCATCACCGTGATCGACGTGTCCCGCGCGGAAACCCTTCCCTTTTACGGTCACATCCGCGCTTCGGGAGCTGTCACCCTAACTGGCCCCCTCTCCGACGCCACTCTCCGTTCAAACGCGGCCCGCACGACTCCTGATAGCGAGCTGTCGATTCCCGTATCCGGCGGGACGGTCAACGACGATGCAGGATTTATCGTCTTTGCCGACTCAACGGGCAAGATCCCAGACTTCCAGCAGATGACCCGTCGAGACAATATTCTTGCGGATCGTCCGGAGGGCCAGCCAAGCTTCGTGCAGGGAATCAACATCGACCTGAATGTCATTGCTCCGGAGGGGTCTACCGTCAACCTCGTCTTCGACCCTGTGGTCGGGGACATCGTTACCGCGGTAGGGACCGGGCGCGTACAGCTTCAGCGGAAAGAGGGGGACTTTCAGGTCTACGGCAACTTCAACGCCGCGAGTGGGACGTATCTCTTCACGGCCGGGGAAGTCTTCGTCCGGCGGTTCTCTATCAGCGACGGGACGATCTCATGGGACGGTGATCCGATTAACGCTCAGCTCGACCTTGAGGCCGCGTACAACACTCGGGCCTCGCCCTCAGGCCTGCCCAGCGCCGAGAGATTTCGGGGACGAGTCCCGGTGACGGTGCAGCTCGACATCACAGGACGCGTGGCCACCCCCCAGGTCGACCTAAGCCTCTCTCTCGACCGGGACGAGCGCAGCAACCTCGTAGGATCTGAAACCCTAGACGCGATTTTGAATCAGCCGGCTCGCCAGACCGAGTACGCCACGAGCGTGCTTCTCACCAACACGTTCCTTCTAACCACCGAGTCGCTCACAGAGCAGGGGAGTCGGCAGACCGCTGAGTCGGGAAGCCCGCTGACCGCCGCTGGGAACCAACTCGCGTTCAATAGCGTCTCGCAGCTGGTTTCGAGCCAGCTCAATCGGTACCTCGGGGCGGCGTTTCCAAACGTGGATCTCAACTTCGGCGTGCAGGGGGAGAATCCTGACGACCTGGACCTCATCTACGGGGTGGCGCTTCGTCTTCTTAACGAGCGCCTCATCATTCGTGGGGAAGGAATTTACACGGGGGATGATCCGGGCGCCCAGCAGGTGCAAGGTCCCCAGGGAGAATTCACCGTCGAAGTGCACTTGAGTCGCACCGTCAGCGCGAACCTCTTCTACCGGCGAAGAGGCGATGAGCTCACGCAGAATCGGACGCTGACGAGCAGTCGGGGCGTCGGGCTGTCCTATCAAACCGAGTTTTCGACCTGGTCAGACTTCTTCATGCGCCTCTTCGGGTGGCTGGTTCCCTTCGGTTCGTCTTCCGACGAAGACGATACGCCCGTGGCCGAGCAGCCTCCCCCCTCCGACTCGACACAGACCGCGAATCGTCCCTGACTTTTCAGAATGACACTCTGTGCAACCTCACAGGGCTTTGTCATGGGATGGCGAACGCGGGCCCTTACTGATCGTTGGATTTCTGATACATCCGTACACTCTTAGCGAACAGCATCCATCTCTGAAGATTACCGATCCAACAACCGAGACGCTTCGACAGAGCATCCTCACGTTTCTTCGGGAGCACACCGATGAGGCCTTCCGCTCCCACGAAATCGCTCAGGGCCTCGACATCGAGGACAACGACAGGTATCTCCGCTTCTGCGACGTTCTCGCCGAGATGAGCGCCAATCGCGTCGTAGAGCGCGAGGGCCGAAAGTACAAGTACACGTCTGATTCGCAGCACCACGCGGGCATTCTCAGCGCGCATGCGCAGGGATACGGCTTCGTCGAGGCCGTGGACAGCGACGAGGAGTTCTTTATTCGAGAGTCCAACATGGGAGAGGCCCTCCACGGCGACCTCGTTCGGGTGGCCGTCGCCGCCCGGGCCCCGGAAGACAAAAAGCGAGAGTGCGAAGTCGTTGAGGTGATCGAGCGGCGGTGCGAGAAGGTTGTGGGGACGTTCCACCACCGTCCGCAGTACGGCTTCGTGGAGCCCGATGACCAACGCATCCTCCAGGACGTCTACGTCCCCTCGGATTCTTTCAACGGCGCGGAGGCGGGCGACAAGGTCGTTGTATCGATCGACCGGTTCGACAACCGCCACGCCTCGCCCGAAGGGCACATCCTCCGTGTCGTGGGGCCTTCCGACGATCCCGGGGTCCGAGTCCTCTCGCTCGCAATGAGCATGGACGTGAAGGCCGACTTTCCCGACGAGGTAGAGGCCGAGGCCGAGGAGATTCCCTCGGAAATTCCGTCCTCCGAGCTTGAACGCCGGCGCGACCTGCGCGACAAGCAGATCTTCACCATCGATCCGGTGGACGCGAAGGACTTCGACGACGCCATCCACCTCGAAGAACTGGAGAATGGAAACTACGAACTGGGCGTCCACATCGCCGACGTGAGTCACTACGTGCGTCCCGGCTCGGCGATTGACCGCGAAGCGCTGGAGCGAGGAACGAGCGTGTACCTGGTCGACCGCACCATCCCGATGCTGCCAGAGAAGCTGTCCAACGAGGTGTGCTCTCTCCGCCCAAAGGAGGACAAGCTTGCGTTTTCGATCCTTATGGAAGTGACCCCGCACGGCACGGTAGAGGACTACGAGCTGTGCGAGAGTGTCATTCACTCCAAGCAGCGGCTTACCTACGACCGGGCCCAGGATTACATCGAAGGGGGATATCCCGACGCCGAGGTGGCCCCGGACGTGGTGCAGGCCAATCGTCTCGCCAAGACTCTCACCAAAAAGCGGATGCGAGAGGGCGCCATCGACTTCGGGTCCGACGAGGTAACGGTTCTCCTGGACGACGACGGGCACCCCCGGGACATCGTCCGGAAGGAGCGGAAGCGGGCGCACCGCCTCGTTGAGGAGTTTATGCTTCTGGCCAACCGGACCGTCGCCCAGCACATTGGGGCTGGCGATCACGACGACCCCGCCGAAACGGACGGAGACGAGGAAGAGGCCCCTCTCCCGTTTGTCTACCGGGTTCACGACACTCCGGACGGCGAGGAGATTCGCCAGCTCGCCGAGTACGTACGCGTCTTTGGGCACGAGCTTCCGCTCACCGACGGCAATGCCCAGTCGAACGACTTGGCAAGCCTTATTGATGCGGTTCAGGGGACGCCTGAAGAGCAGGTCATCGTGCGGGCGGCGCTGCGGGCGATGTCGAAAGCCGAGTACGCTGTGGGCAACATCGGCCACTACGGACTCGGCTTTGACTACTACACTCACTTCACGAGCCCCATCCGCCGGTATCCCGACCTCCTAGTGCACCGGCTTCTCAAGCGATACGAGCGCGGGGAACCGGCGGCTGACCTCGGCGAGCTCGCTGAACGTTGCGAGCACTGCTCAGAGCGTGAACGCGACGCTGAGGAGGCGGAGCGGGAGTCTGTAAAGCTTAAGCAGGTCGAATACGTTCAGGACCACATCGGCGACACCTTCGAAGGCGTGGTCAGTGGCGTGACGAAGTTCGGCGTGTTTGTCGAACTTGAGGAGTTGCTCGTCGAGGGCCTCGTCCACGTCCGCAACATGGACGATGACTACTACGTGTACGACGAGTCCACCTACACGATGCGGGGGGAAAGCAACGGCAAAGCGTATCGTCCCGGCGATACGGTGACGGTTCAGGTAGCAGGTGCGAACGTTGAGGACCGCGAGATCGATCTTCTGTTCGTCGAGTAGCGCCGTCGTAACCCGTTGGCACACACGATAGAAGCGTTGTTCGCTCGCCGATTGCGTGAGTCCGAGTCGCGGGCGGGCTAAGGGCTTCTCCACGTTCAGTCCCAACGCCCGAGTTCTCCACAGACGTAGTAGTGTTGGGGGTCGTTGGCACCTGGGTTATCTCCCAAGGTCAAGCCGGCAGTGCTCCAGGGGGGTCGCCTGATCGGAATCCTCAAGCCGCTGCTTAGCCGAGAGTGGCCCCGACCACGTAGTATTGCAGGTTCCCGCAGACCGCGCACGGCGGTTGCAGCGGCCCCCCCGAGCTCGCCGCTATAAAACAGACAGCGACACGCCGACGGAAATAACCTCCTTGAGCTGGATGGCCCTGACGGTATCCTCGTCGTACACGGCTACGAACTCCAGATCTGTACTCAGCCAGTCGTTGACTTCCAGATTCACGACGTTCTGCCAGATGGCGTCCGGAGGATTTTCGAGCTGGCTGACCGCGAAAAAGATGTCCAGCTGCGATCGGTATCGGATGTTTTCGGACAGACGCTGGTTGAGAGACGAAGAAAGCTGCCCGCCCGCCTCAACTCGTGCGAGTTTGTCCTCATCCACCCCGTACAGCGCCCGAAAATCCGGTTCCCTGACGATGGTCTGCTTGGATGCGACCCCGAGGCGGACCGAGAATTGATCGAGGGGCTCATACGTGAGACCGAGGGATTCAGTGATGGTGCCGGGCGCGAAGAAGGCGGAGGTCTGCACGGGAGGCTCCCGAGTGTCTCCGTTCTTAAACGGGTTCGAGTCGTAATCGAATCCCTTCGCAAATTGGGTACGGAGATCGCCAGCGAGTGTGGGGCTGAAGCGGCCAAAGAAGCCATCGCCCTGATACTGCAGGTCGGCCTGAAGACGGATCAGGTCCTCGGACTTCCGAATTCTTCGGTCCTCCTGGTCAATGAAGCCCAGGGCAAGGCGCATGCTGTAGGCCTGTGCCCACCGCCTGCCTGCTCGCTCGACCGCCCCGTCAAGGGAGGCGGTGAAGGCGAGCGAGTTGATGCCTCCCTCCTGCCAATTCCGGTAGGCCGCCTGGGACACCGAAATCTTGCCGGTCAGATTGGTGTCCCATTCAGTGGTAGCAGTGTCCGAGGTAGGGCTTTGGCGGGGGTCTGGGGTGGGCAGGCTTGGCTGCGCATAGACGGCGGGACTCCCTCCAATAAAGAAAAAGAGGAGGAGTCCACCGGCCAGCACGCGAGAAGCGAATGAAGAAGACATGTGGTGTCGATGCGTGAGACGGAACGGGATAGGGCAGTGGTGGAGCGAAACGAGACTTTCGCGTCTCAAAACAGCTTCCTGGCCCTGGAGAAAGAAAGTTGTTTCAGGATATTTCGAATAGAAAAAGGCTATGCCTAAACCGGCACAGCCTTTTCGATCCTCAGACTACGGCGGTGTTTGGAGTCAGGAAGCTAAAGCTCATTGTTCTTGATCTCCTGAATCTCCTGTCGGATCTCGTGAGATAACTTCTTCAATTTCATGAGGCTTTTTCGGGCACGGGTTCCTGCCGCTTTGTTTCCTTTCTCGTAGAACTTCATGAGGTCCTCTTCGGCCCCTTCAAGGGTTTCGGTAAGCTCGCTGTATCGTTTTTCAAACGTACTCATACGGTCACCTCTACTGAATTGGATGACGAAGTTGCGGAGCGTAGGTCGAACATAAGACGCCCCTCAGCCGCTGTCAAGCCGGATTGAGACGCCTCGAACATTCGTTCTTCTTCTTCCCGTAATTTGTCAAAACGTTCAAGAGTGGAGGCTAGTGGCATCGCTCCTCATGCCCGAAGTCGCGTTCCCCGGGGACCGTTCCCCGTGAGGAGTCCCTGGGGACTCGTAATCAAGACGGGGAGCCCGGCGTTACGGAGCTCCCGCGCGGCCTCGGGGTTGGGAACGTGCTCCCCTGTGATGGCGTCCGCGGAGACCTCGTCCAAAACACCCCCCGTCCCGTCGTGCAGACCGGACTCCTCGGCGGTCGTAAACATGCACGCTACGGGGCTGAACGATGCCTCTACGGTCTGGGCGAGGGCCTCAACGGCCTTAGCAGTTTGAACCTCGTGGACCTTTCCGGTGTCCGGATTCTCTACGAGAGCGGACACGACCGGAACGACGTGCTGCTTGATGAGGGCCGAGACCCAGCCCGCGTCGGATGCCTGAAGGGCTCCGTCCTCTTCCATCTGGAGCAGCCCCCGGTCCACCCCCTGGATGCCAACGGTGGACACGACCTCATCGGTTAACGTCGCAACAAGATCTTGGTTGACCTCTCGCACCGCCCGCTCGACGAGGCGTCGTTGCTCGTCCGTCTCTACGTCGAGCACTCCCCCCGTCCGCTCCGGGAAGTAGCCCTGGGCCTCAAGGGTGCGTTCCACCTTCTCGCCGCTTCCATGAACGAGCAGGGTAAAGGGAGCCTCACTGCCCGACTGGGAAAAGTGCTGGGCCATCGACTTCAGAAACAATGCGTCGCCAAGATGGTGGCGGTCGAGATAGACGAGATACAGCGTCGGCGCGGCGGTTGCGGCAGCCATGCAGGGAAAAAGCGATTGCAACGGGAGAGCGTGAACGTTAAACGTCTAGCGGACCAGACGTTCAGTGGACAATCAGCCTGCGGTTTCCAGAACTTCTCTTCTTCGCTCCTTCTAGTCCCCCTCGCCCGCGGCACGGCGCCTTCCGCACTCGCGCTCCAGCAATCACCTTCGCGATCACCGGGACCGGGCATTTCGCCTCCTTCATCCTGCGTGACGTGCCGACGTTCCATCCCAACCCATCCCGCCCTCCGCAGTTGACCCTCTCCCTGCGTTGTGCCAGATTGTGGGCGGTTTTCGTTGCGGTTTCTCCATAACAGCCTCAGTCCGTGTTCGCCTCCCCCCTGGTCTCCGAGCCGATGGCGATCGTTGCCCTCTTCAGCGCTGTGCTCGGATTCGTCTTCTGGCTCGATTCGTTCGACCTCTTCGAACCGGTCTTCAAGTACCTCCCGCCGGTTATTTGGGCCTACTTCGTGCCGATGCTCCTGACCACCGCGGGCATCACCCCGGCCGAGAGCCCGGTGTACGACTGGATGTCGACCTACCTGCTGCCGTTTTCGCTCTTCCTTCTCATGATCACGGTCGACCTGAAGGCGATTCTCCGGCTGGGCCCGATGGCGCTGTTCATGATGTGTGCCGGCACGCTGGGCATCATGGTGGGCGGCCCGGTCGTGTTCGCCCTCTTCGGGCAGTTCTTCGAGGATCCCGTGGCATGGAAGGGATTCGCCGCCCTGTCGGGAAGCTGGATCGGCGGAACGGCCAACATGATGGCGATGAAACAGAGCGTGGGGACGCCGGACAGCACCCTCGGTCCCCTCCTGGTAGTGGACGTGGTGGCCGGATACGGCTGGATGGGCGTCCTCATCTTCCTGAGCGCCTACCAGGCGCAGTTCGACGACTGGATGGAGGCGGACACCACGGCGATGGACCGGCTAAACAAAAAAATGGAGGAGGCCGAGGAGACGCAGCGTCCGGTGACACTTCGCGACTTTTCGGTCATGATCGGCATTGCCCTGGCGGCGACCGTGGGGGCTAAGGCCATCGCGGGGACGCTCCCCGAGTTCGGCGACCCTACGATCATCACCACGAGCACGTGGGCCATCCTGATCGTGGTGACCGGGGGATTGCTCCTCTCGTTTACGCCCCTGCAAGAGCTAGAGGACGTGGGCGCCTCGCGGCTCGGCTACTTTGCGCTGTACCTGCTGCTCACCTCCATCGGCGCCAAGGCCGACCTCGCCGCGGTGCTCGACGTGCCGCTCTATCTCCTGGCCGGAATCGTTTGGATCCTCATCCACATCGCCTTCCTCATGGCCGCCGCGCGTATGGTGAAAGCGCCGCTCTTCTTCGTCGCCACCGGCAGCATGGCCAATGTGGGTGGGGCGGCGAGCGCCCCCATCGTGGCGGGCGTCTACCTGCCCGCGATGGCGCCGGTGGGCCTGCTCATGGGCGTGGCCGGATACATTCTCGGCATCTACGCGGCGCTCGGCTGCAGCTGGCTGATTGGACTCGTGGCGGTGGGGCTGTGATCCTCAGGTCCAGCGATTCGATCGTGGCGGCCTACGTTTCAGAAATGTGGACGTCATTTGACGGGATCAACTGAAGAACGTATCATTCGAACGGTGGATTTTCCCACCAACCGGGTAGCTTCACAGGGCGATCGTACGTCCGAAGTTCAGTTGACCGATCGGCTCCTTTGTTCCTGATCGTCGGAGAGATGCCCAGAAAGCACGAGCGAACGGGAGCGTGGGGGACCGAAGTTCTGCCCTGGCAGAACGGGAGAGCAAGTCGCCATCGTTAGGACGCGAGTGCCATGGTTAACGTCAAGCCAAACGTCTTTTTCAGACTCTCCCTTGTCCAATTCCCATGAAGCGTCTTCTCTGTGTTCTCTGGATCCTCTTACTGTCCTTCCCCTCGCAGGCCCAACACGAGCATCATCACGGGGCGGACCGGGCGATTGAATTCCCGGACGTACCAGCGTATCAGGTTCTCAAGGCCGACCTGCACCAACACACGGTTTTTTCCGACGGACGCGTATGGCCCAGCATTCGGGTGCAGGAGGCTCTGAAGGACGAGCTTGACGCGATCGCCATGACCGATCATTTGGAGTACCAGCCGCACTCCAAGGACATTCCCCACCCCAATCGGAATCGGGCCTACCAAGTTGCGCGTCAAGCCGCGGACGAGCACGAGTTGCTCGTGATCAACGGGTCGGAGATTACCCGCGAGATGCCGCCCGGCCACGCCAATGCCATTTTTCTCAAGGACGCCAATCCCCTGCTGAAGGACGATCCCATGGCTGTCTTTAAAGAAGCCCACAGCCAAGTGGTGGCGATCCAAAACCGGTCCGACGCCCGGTACGTCCTCGACAGTCAGAACGAGGTGAGCTTTCACGCCCACTCGGACGTGGTCCATTTGACGCCGCAGGACACGACGCGTCTGCAGGTCAAACCCGGGGAGCGAGTCAATTCGATCCAACTCACATTCGAGGTCCTAAACGTCGTAACCGCTCCCGAAGAGCATCCGTCGATTCCGATTGACGTGACGGTGAGCGAGTAGAGAATTAGGGACCGGTGTTCTACGTCCTGCTGTACGGGGAGGCGAGTTCGAGGGCGAACACCCAGCACCCACACCAGTCGCCTGCCAGCGGTGTGACGATGTTGGTCTTTTGCAATAACAGAGTTTAAAGCATGGAGGAGGCCTCACGATCACGCCTCGTCTCCACGGTCCATCGTAAACCCGCAGATATCTCCTCACGTCACATTTTTCGCGCCTCAGATCAAACACCTCCCTCCTTCTCCTCCCTGCAAAGCGCTGGGGTAGCCACTTTCAATAACGGATATATCCCATTGATTCCCGCACGGGCAACGCTTTAGTTGAGGAACGGTCGGGAGTCGTCATCTCCCCCCTTCGTCTTGAACGTCGTCCCGCTAAGGTACCGCCTTTGTATGCCCGAATTTTCCCACCTCCACTGCCACACGCAGTACTCCCTCCTCGACGGCGCCGCCAGCATCGACAACCTCATCGAGAGCGCCGAGCGCCGCGACATCCCGGCCGTGGCCATCACCGACCACGGCAATCTCTACGGCGTCCCCGAGTTCTACACCACGGCCGAGAAATCGGACGTGCAGCCCATCATTGGGTGCGAGTTTTACCTGACGCCGAGCGGCATTCAGGACCAGTCGGACGCGACCCGCTACCATCAGGTCCTTCTGGCTAAGAACCAGACCGGCTACGAGAACCTGATGCAGCTCTCCTCTACCTCCTTCCTGGAGGGCTTCTACTACAAGCCCCGCATCGACCGCGACCTGCTGCGCGAGCACCACGAGGGCCTCATCGCCACCACCTGCTGCCTGCAGGGCGAAGTGCCGCAGGCGATCCTGAACAAGGGCGAGGAGCGCGCCCGCGAGCTGTTCGAGGCGTACCTCGACATTTTCGGGAACGACTACTACATCGAGATCCAGGACCACGACATCGACGACCAGAAGACGGTCAACGAGGTGCTGCTGCGGTGGGCGGAGGAGTACGATGTCAAGGTGCTGGCCACCAACGACGTCCACTACGTGGATCAGCAGGACCACGAGGCGCAGGATATCCTGCTCTGCCTGCAGACCGGCGATGACTACAACGACCCGGACCGGATGCGCTTCGACAGCGACGAGTTTTACCTGAAGGATCCAGAGGGCATGATGGAGGCCCTCACTGGGATTCCGGAGACGTTTCAGCGCGAGGCGCTCGTGACCACTAATGAGGTGGCGGACAAGTGCACATTCGACCTTCCGATGGGGGACTTGCTGATGCCCCACTACCCCATCCCGGACGGGTTCGAGGACATGGACGCGTACCTGCGCCATCTCACGTTCAAGCGGGCGAAAGAGCGCTACGGCGACCCGCTGCCCCAGACGGTGGTGGACCGCCTCAACCATGAACTCGGCATCATCGCCGACGAGGGCTACTCCGGCTACTTCCTCATCGTGCAGGACTTTACGGAGGCGGCCCGTGAGCTCGACGTGCGGGTGGGGCCGGGCCGGGGCTCCGCGGCGGGAAGCTGCGTGAGCTACTGCCTCGGCATTACCGACGTCGACCCCATCGAGTACGACCTGCTCTTCGAGCGCTTCCTGAACCCGGAGCGCGTGTCGATGCCCGACATCGACATCGACTTCGACGACCGCGGGCGCGAGAAGGTGATCGACTACGTGGTGGAGAAGTACGGGCAGGAGAATGTGTGCCAGATCGTCACTTTCGGCACCATGGGCGCAAAGACCGCGGTGCGCGACGTGTCGCGCGTGCTCGACATTCCCCTCGACCGCGCCGACGAGATCGCCAGCATGATTCCCGACGGGCCGGGCGTAGACCTCGATCAGGCCTTCGAGGAGAACCCCGAGTTCCGCGGCCTCAAGCAGGCGGACAATCCGGAGGTCCGCAAGATGATGCAGTACGCGGAGGTGCTGGAGGGGTCTGTGCGCCACACCGGCGTGCACGCCGCCGGGGTTATTATCGCCCCCGGCGAGATTAGCGACTACGTGCCCGTCTCCGTGGCGAAGAGCAAGGGGGAGGAGGTCGTGACCACGCAGTACGACGGCGACTGGGTGGAGGAGTTCGGCCTGCTCAAAATGGACTTCCTCGGCCTCAAGACCCTCACCCTGATCGAGGACACGGTCGATCTGGTGGCGGAGACGCGGGGCGACGCGATCGATATCGACAACATTCCGCTCGACGACGAGACGACCTTCGAGCTCTTCCAGCGCGGCGACACGGTCTCGATCTTCCAGTTCGAGTCGGCCGGCATGCGGGAGCACCTCCGTAAGCTGAAGCCGACGGAGATCAACGACCTGATCGCCATGAACGCGCTCTACCGGCCGGGGCCGATGGAGAACATTCCCACCTATATCGCCCGGAAGCACGGACGCGAGGAGGTGGAGTACCCGCACCCGATGCTGGAGGACATCCTGGAGCCGACCTACGGGATTGCCGTCTTCCAGGAGCAGGTGATGCAGATGGCGCGCGAGCTGGCCGGCTTCTCCCTCGGCGAGGCGGACATTCTGCGCCGCGCGATGGGCAAGAAGAAGGAAAAGCTTATGCGCAAGCAGCGCCAGAAGTTTGTCAAGGGCTGCAAAGAGGAAAACGACATCGACGAGGACGAGGCGAACGAGCTCTTCGACATTATCAACGAATTCGCTGGGTACGGCTTCAATAAGAGTCATAGCGCGGCGTACTCACTGGTCGCCTACCGCACGGCCTACCTGAAGGCCCACTACCCGCCGGAGTTTATGGCGGCGGCGATGACCAACGAGATGGACAACACCGACAAGCTGTCGAAGGTGCTGGAGGAGGCACGGAGCATGGGCCTGGGGGTCCTTCCTCCCTCCATCAACCGCAGCCAGGCGGACTTTACCGTGGAGCAGCCCCGACAGCAGTCGGGGGAGTACAAGGTGCGCTTCGGGCTGGCCGCCATCAAGAACGCGGGCGAGAAGGCCATCGACGCGCTCATTGAGGCCCGGCAGGAGCACGGGCCGTTCGAGAGCATTTTCGACCTCACCAAAAACGTAGACCTCGGCACGGTGAACAAGCGCACGCTGGAGGCCCTCGCCCAGGCCGGGGCGCTCGACGACCTGGAGGGCCACCGCGCGCAACTCATGGAGATCATGGACAAGGCCGTGCGCTACGGCCAGAAGGTGCAGCACGACCGTGCCGCGGGGCAGAACTCACTCTTTGGCAACGGCGACGCGGGGACCGAGGCCATGCAGCCGGGCCTGCCCGACGTCGAGACGTGGGCCAAGTCGAAGCGCCTGAAGGCCGAGCACGAGGTCCTGGGCTTTTACGTCTCCGGCCACCCGCTCGACGAGTTCCGGGCCGAGGCCGACGCGTTCGCCACCGCCCACTTCGGCGAGCCGGATCAACTCGAGAAAGTGATCGAGCAGGCCGCCGGGGGAGACGGTCGAAATCGCGGCCCCGTCCGCACCTTCTGCGGCATCATCACCGACGTGGACCGCAACACCACGAAGTCCGGCAAACCCATCGCGTTTGCCAAGATCGAGGACTTTACCGGGCAGGGCGAGATGGTCGTCTTTTCCAGCATCCTCGACCGTGTCCAGCCCTACCTGGAGGTCGACAACGTCGTCCTCGCCAAGGGCAACGTGGAGGTGCGTGGCGGCACGGTGAAGGTGCTTGCGAAGGACATCACGCCGATGTGGAAGGTGCGCGAGCAGATGGTGGACGAGGTGGTGCTCACCGTGGACCTCGAACAGGTGATGCCGGACGAACTCCAGACGTTCCAGCAACTTTGTGAGCGGAGCGACGGCAACTGCACGCTCTACTTTGACGTCGATGCCCCCGAACTGCGAGGTCAGGAGCGACTCCGCAGCCGGACCTACGTCATCGAGCCCACCGCCGAGTTTATGCAGGGCGCCCAGCGCCTCTTCGGCCCCGACAACATCGCCCTAAAGGGACCGTGACTCTAACACGCCCGCCCCCAACCCAGAGTGATCGGCAATACACCCGGCCCTGCGCCGAAATATGGGCGGTCGACGGCGGTGTTGTCGCATGTGTTTTCTACGGGCCAGTGCGCACTCGCCGATGCACGTCGCTGCTCTCGGTGCCTCGCTGGCCCTCCCGAAAGCGCAACTTCAAACGAGAGCTCGACGCACACCTCTCGGTCTTCAACGTGAATCAGAAGGAGATGCCGCCCCGATCGGCGATCCGAACATGCCATTCGGGGCGACGGGCACATCACATCCCCCTTCGCCAGGGCCATTATCACCGGGTCCCAGTCGTCCGTGTACGATGATATGGCCCCAGATCTAAGAGTGGAGTCGGTGGGACCAGGGTGCCACTGCCCGTAACCTGCCGATCCTGAGGTGTGGTGGGGACACCTGCTGTTGCCCAAGTGTTAGGAGGGACCGTCAAAGTGGGGCCCACGAGCTAAGCTATGCTCAGGTCAAGCAGGAGGCCGACGATCCCATTTGGCAGAAGATTTCCGATCTCTCCGCTGTTTTCGCCTGCGAGAAAATGGGTTGCAGAAAAAGGGATGCTGGTGACCAGGAGAAAAAGGAAAGACACCCGCCTTGCAATGTAACCTTATCGTGAACGAGACGCACAATGTCGGTGCTCAGCACCGTATCGACCTGCACAGCGGAGGTTGATCCGAAGATGCGTTTGCGTCTTCTCCACAAATCATTTACCGTTTGTCTAAGAAATTCGTCAATCGGCGCATTGCTGACTCAGTGGTTTTCCTGAGCTTAACGATGGCCGCCCGGAATCCTCCACCATGAGTCCCATTGAGGACTCAGCCCCGGATTTGCGAGCGCACCAGACCGGGATGGCGATTGATCGCTTTCTTTGATTGGACATGGTTTGCTCTAACCTATGACTCAGCCGCTACGCACAAGTGTCGTTTTCCTTTTCGCTCTCCTTTTCCCCCTCTCTGCCCTCGGCCAAGGTACAGTGGAAGGCACCGTGATCGACGGGAAAGCCGACACTCCTCTACCCGGCGCTCAAGTGGTAGTGGTAGGAACCAACATTGGGACTGCGACCGCCACTGACGGGTCCTTCCGGATCACGGGTGTCCCGACCGGCGAGCAAGTGATCCGTGCTCAGTTTGTTGGGTATGGGGCGAACGAAAAAACAGTGACCATTGAAGATGGAGAGACGCTGAGCCTTAACTTCGTCCTCCGGGAGAGTGCGATCAACCTCCAAGAGGTCGTCGTGACCGGGGCCGGTGCCCAGTCCGAAAAACGGCAGCTCGGAAACTCGATCGCCTCGATCGACGCCGCCGAGGTCAACCTCGCCCCAGTGCAAAACTTCTCCGACCTCATCCAGGGCCGAACGCCGGGCGTCGTGGGCCTTCCCTCTGGCGGACTGACGGGAGAGGGGGCTCGGATTCGCATTCGAGGCTCCGCGAGCCTGTCGCAAAGCAACGAGCCCATTGTCTACGTTGACGGCGTTCGGGTGAATAATGGAGGAGGATTCAGCGGATTCGCAGACACCGGGGGCGGTGGCGTTCCTTCCCGGCTCGACGACCTCAACCCGAATTCCATCGCCAGTGTCGAGGTTTTAAAGGGGGCCTCCGCCGCTACGCTGTACGGGACGCAAGCCTCCAACGGCGTGCTCCAAATCACGACGAAGCGCGGCCAGCAGGGGGACCTCCGGTTCACCTTCTCCAGTGAGGCCTCCTATTCCCGATATCCGGATGTGTATCCCGATCAGGTCGGATTCGCCCGGTCTACGGGCCAGGCCAACAGCATGGAACAGGTCATTCGTGGAAAGCAATTCGAGCAAGGCAATCCCAATAACATTCGGCCCTATGAACTCGTCAGCCAGAACGTTGCGCGCGAACTAACGAACGGCGTGGGCATCGGGCAGACCTACTCCGCTTCCGTCAGTGGCGGCTCAGAGGGAATCAAGTTCTACGTCAGTGGCCGGTATCAGAGCGATGAGAGTCCCTTCGAATCGGAGTTTATCCGGAATCCGGACTATCCGGCGGGTGTAAGCCCTCTGTCGAAAAACAACATTCGGCGCGTGCAGGGAATGGCCAACCTGACCATCACCCCCAGCGATCAGTTCCAGATGCTGGTCTCGACGGGCTATACGGACACCCAGTTCTCTTCCATTCAGACGAACAACAACATTTACGGGACGATTTCGCTTGCGCAGTTCAGCAAGCCCGAACAGGTGGTTCCCGGCGTGAATCGCTCTGGAACGATCGCCTTCGCGACCGTCAATGAGTCCCTGATGCAAGAGGTCAACCAGGACGTCCAGCACTTCTTCGGGTCGGCGGACCTGACGTACAGCCCGATGGATGAACTCAACCTCGACGCGACCTTCGGCGTCGACTATACCTCGGCCCTGAATACGGAGCGACGTCCCTATGGATGGAACATCGACGGGTTCTCGTCGGACACCCCCGACGGCTTTAAGGACGTCGGTGTGCAAGACCGACTGTTCATCACTGCTGACCTCAAGACGAACTACAGCACCGAGCTCGGGCAAAACTTTACGTCCGAGCTCGATGTCGGCGCCCAGGGCTTTTTCGAATACAACACGGTAGAGTCGAGTTCGGGATCGGATTTCCCGGGTCCTGGGTTCCAGGTCGTCGACGCCGGGGCCAACGTATCGGTGTCTGAAACCATCTCCGAAATCGTGAATGCCGGGGTTTTTGCCCAGGAACAGCTCGGGTACAAGGACTATGCGTTCTTTACGGTCGGCGCTCGCTACGACGCCAACAGCGCGTTCGGATCCGACTTCAGCGGTGTTCTTTATCCCAAGGCGCAAATCTCGATCGTCCCCACGGATGCCGCCTTCTTCGGCCAGAGCTCTCTTCTTTCATCCCTCCGACTCCGAGCCGCCATTGGACAGTCCGGGCTCCAGCCGGGCGCTTTCGACGCACAGACGACCTTTACCTCCCTGAGCTCCGGCACCGGCGCCGGGGTTGTCCCGGACAACCTCGGGAATCCGGACCTCGAACCTGAGGTCGCCACCGAATGGGAGACCGGATTCGATGCCGGTTTTTTCAATGATCGCGTCAGCCTGACGTTTACCTACTGGAACCGGACTGTCGATCAGGCACTCGTGTCCCGGCAATTCCCCCCCACCGGAGGCTTCCGGAATCCGCAGCTCGTGAATATTGGGAAGGTCGATGCACAAGGGGTAGAAGTTAAAGTTGACGGCACCGTCTTTGAGTCTGAGAGCTTCTCGGTCGACGCCTTCGCCAACACGGCGTACCTCCACCAGAAGGTGACTGACCTCGGTGGCGCCCCGCCGATCAAGGTAGGCGGCAGTTACCCGCGGTACCGCAATTACATCGTGGAAGGCTACTCGCCGGGCGCGCACTTCGGCGTCCAGCTCAAAGACACGCCCGACGGCACCCTCCCGGTCGACCTCAATGGAGACGGGAGCGCCGACACCGAACAGGAGCTCGTTAACTATCTCGGGGGGCTCACGGTCTCCGACCTTCGCGGCTTCTTTGGCGCGGCGCTCCCGCAGAGCCCGGCCACGGTGATGATTGCGCAGAATCCCGACTCTCCGACCGGCAACTCGAAGGATCACTACCTCGGAAAGCCCACGCCGGACTTTCAGGGCTCGTTCGGGTTCGACGCGACGCTTTTCGACAACTGGACGCTGTCGACCCTCTTTGAGTACAAGGCCGGCAACTTTTACGTCAACAACCTGACGGACGCTTTTCGCCAGGCCAACCCGATTATCGGACGTAATCTGCCCAAATCCTCTCGGGTGGAACGGAATTACCTGACAGGAGGGATCGACGAGAACGGAAATCCCCAAAACAGCGGAGAGGTTCGGCTAAAGGCCCTGAAAACCTGGCTGAACGACCTGCTGGCCCTTGCTCCGTTCAGCGGACTAAACACGGTGGAGAAGGCTGACTTCATCCGGCTCCGCGAACTGAGTCTCACCTATCGTGTCCCATCCCGATGGGTGCAGCAGTTCGGGGCACGCCAGCTGTCGCTGACGGCCGCTGGCCGGAATCTACTGCTCTTTACCAAGTATGACGGGGTGGACCCAGAACTCAATGCAGTCGGACGGGGAGCGGGAACCCAGCTCGACCAGAACTTCCTGACGGGCGTCGAGGCTTTTGGCTTCCCCCTCCAGCGGCAATATAGCTTCAAACTTCGGCTTCGATTCTAGAACCGCCGCCTGCTCCTGCCTGCGACCCGGGGGGTCGCCCCCGGGTCAGTTCCTCATCCCTGTCTTTCTGTTTATGTCTAGCTACGCTGTTATGCTCTCTCGTTACCAATCAACCATTGCGGTCTTTCTTGCCGGGGCCCTGGTTCTCGGCATCGGGACCGGCTGTGACATTCTTAACGTTAGTAATCCCAATAATCTCATCGAGGAGGACATCAAGCCCACCGCCGCACCCTCCCTCGCAAACGGGGCGGAGGCATCTGTTACCCGTGCCTTAGGAGCCATTCATGCCCCCTACCATACGGCGACCGGGGAACTCACCTGGATCGGCTCTCGTGACGCTTGGGGCCAGCTTGACCTGGGGATCGTTAGTAATGAATTCAACGAGTTCACCGACGCAGCCTTCCCGTACGTAGGCGAGGCAAGCTGGGTAACCCGGACGTACATTGAGCGCATGAAGACCTTCCAGGAGAACGGTGACCTTGGGAGCGTACGTCCCCTGGTTCGCACGTACCTCTATGGAGCCATCATGTACACCTCCATCGGGGACATGTTTGACAACTTTGTCCTCTCGGACCGGCGAGAAGGGGGGGAACCCATCGGCCCCGGTAACATGGATCAGATGTATAATCAGGCAATTACCTGGCTGGACGAAGCGATTTCGCTCGCCGAGCAGAGCGATGACATTTCCGCGAACAGTCGCCTCGTCACTGCCCTCTACGGGATGCGGGCACGAGCGAAATACAGCTTGGCCCTGTGGAACAAGCTTCACCCCGACGTGACGACCGGTACGGCCGCCCTCGTCAACGATAATGGTGCCGTTGCCGATGCGCAGGCTGCCCTCCAGCGCATGAGTGGCGACTTTACCTACGAGCTCGAACTGGTCTCCTCTGCCCCCGGCCTCGTGGTAGGGGACCTGAGCATGGCCTTGCAGATCAACGAGCGGGCCGAACTTGGCTTCTCCCCGCGATACACGGAGAACGAATCGGACGGGACGTTCCAGTCCGTGACGTTCAAGGACATGATCAGTGGGAATGTGCACCCCTACCTCAAGCAGTTCATTAACAACTTCGTCGCGGCAAGCCAGTACGCCGATATCCCGGTTGTTTCTCAGCGGGAAATGTACCTCATTCTCGCGGAGGCGGCCCTCGCTGGGAACTCCAGCCTGAGCTTCGAGACTCAGATCAACAACCTGCGGGCCCTCGATGGACTTCCGCCGTACGACGGCCAGGTGGACGCCTTTGAGCTTCTGAAGGAGAGCCGGGAAGTGAACCTTTTCCTTCAGGGCCGTCGGCTCGCCGATCATTATCGGTTCGAGACCCCATCCAATCAGTGGACGAATGAGCGGGATCCGGCGGGCACCTTCTTCCCCATCACCATCACAGAGATCCGGGCGAATCCGAACCTCTCCCAGTAATCCTCTTTCGACACTTCACAGGGGGACGGGGCCGTCAAGAGACGGTCCCGTTCGTCTGTGTGGACGGTTCTCGGCCCCTCGCACCATAGCGCTGTCTCCCATGCGTCTCTTTTCCTCGTCTTCCGGGAGTGTCCCCCGTCTCCTCCTTGCACTCTGCTTCTCGCTTTGCCTCCTTGTGACCGGATGTGATCTTACAGGTACGTCCGATGGAGACGGAAAGGACGACTCTGATGGCAAGGAAGCTGTACTCATGACGTCTCCGGACGTCTACATTGCCTGAAGCCTTTTTCTTAAGGCCCTCTTTCCGTCCTGCCGGGTCTGTTCCTCCTCGGACCCGAGCGTCATCTACGGCGGCACCGGCTCGGCCTGTACGCGCGGGAACATCCGAACGGGCCACATAGCGCGTTCTCGCACCAACAATGGGGCCAGTCGCCGCAAGGCCCCAAATGGATTTAGTGGCAATCGCCCAGCCCTGGGACTGTTGGACTTTACAGGTGTCGCTGCACGAGAGCAAGGATCATCCATCGGGAAAAATCCCCCAGGATCCTACTTCTGTGCGTACAGGCGTCTCCTCTGTAGACAACCAAGTTAGTTGTCAAGCATTATCAGCCTCGACGGAACGTACTGGTTCCCCTCCTCCACGACCTCGGCGCGCACATCTTGGCCGGCCTGAAGCGAGTCGATTGGCCTTCCCGTGAATTGCATCGTCAGGACCTCGGTCGTGTCCGTAAATTCCAGATTCATCGTTCCTGCTTCCACAGTTTCGGCGGAATCAGGAACGTTTATGGATACAGCTTGCTCCTCAGCATTCACCTCAGAGATGGTTCCAATGACATTTTGTGTTTCGATCGCCTCTCCGCCGCCTCCCCCACATCCCACGAACAAGAAGGCGACAAACAGGACCCACGACTTCGAAAACGACATTATGACGGTTAAATCTATTCGGGTAGAGTTCGCCTTAGGATCGAAGATGGGACAACAAAGTGCAACCTTCATCTCTGACGCTCGCACGACGAGAGTCCATCAGGGAGCATCTCAGTATGAGCACTCCTACGTTGCAAGACCCGAATTCCCCACCACCGACGAAAATTCTGGACCATCCGAAGGATCCTCGGGGGACAAACAGAAAAGCGTATCTCACACCGCCATCAGTCCCGTTCTTCTCCCTGCGGAACGCACCTTCCCATCAACAGTCGATTTAATAACGGTTCACTGAATCATCTCTCAGAGCCCGCAATGCATCTCGCCCTCGTTGACGCCTCGCTTGCCACCCCTCACGCAGAGCGCAACTTTAAGCGAGAGGTTGATGCCTCCCTGACCGTGTTCAATGCCAATGAGGGAGAAATACCGCCTCCCCTCGGAAGCCCTGCCCCTCCCCCTCAGGGGGACGGGCATAGGCACTTCACGTTTGACGGTGCCATCATCAGCGGGTCCCAATCGTCGGTCTACGACGATCGGCCCTGGATCCAGGAGCTAAGCCGGTGGGTTGAAGGCGCCATTGCCGATAACCTGCCGATTCTAGGGGTCTGCTGGGGACATCAACTTCTGGCCCAGGTGCTGGGCGGGACGGTTAAAGGAGGCTCCTACGAGCTTGGCTACGTCGAGGTGGAGCAGGAGGTGGATGATCCCATTTGGGACGGCATCGCGAATCCCTTTACGGTGTTCGCCACGCACTCCGACCACGTGGTAGCTCTCCCGTCGGGCGCCACGCTACTCGCCTCCAACGAAACGGGCGTTCAGGCCTTCCGCCACGAGCAGGTGTACGCCGTTCAGTTCCATCCAGAATACGATCTTCAGACGGCCGAAGCCATGATCCACTCGAAGGACCTGCCTCAGAGTGATCTTCAGGCGGCGCTCGATACCTGCACCGAGGCCAACGTCGAGGCTGCTCGCTCGCCGAAACGCATCTTTGGCAACTTCCTGGACCACGTAGATGCCCTTCGCCGCCAGCCGTCCGTGTGAGGCTCAGGCCTCCTTGCCTCTGTGTGCCCGGCGGGAAAACTCGCCCGCGGAAGAACGTTCGCGGTCCGTTACGGAGCATCCTCCGCAGTTCCCTGGCGCTCGACCCCAACCACTTCGTACGATCCCGAGAATTCAAGGGGCGATGTCGCGGCGGACCGCACCCGACGCAGGAAGACGCGCGTGCTCCCTACCTGGGGCGCGTGCAGAGTGGCTCGCAGGAAGGCCGCATTGGTCCAGGGAATCGGGATCGATTCGCGGCTCGACTGCATGCGCAGGAGCCTGCGTCCGATCGCTTCTTGCTGGTTGTCGTAAACGTGCCACGTGACCGTTCGCCGCAGCGAATCGGGAGCGAGAGCGTATTTCGCACGCAGGTCCTGGAAGGCAAGTTGCCCCCCCTGGACGGCAAATCGACCGAGTCCCCCTCCCCAACGAAGATAGGCGCGACCGATGGCGTTTCGTCGCCGGAGAAGCGTTCGCAGTATGTACTCCCCCACCTGTGGGGAGCTGTACTCGGCCGTGGCCACAATGGCTTTGAGCTCCGCCTCCGAGAAGTTGCGCACTTGCTTCGCAGCCCAGAAGGCATCGGCGGCTTCACATCGTTGAAAAGCCGGATTGGGCCACTTCGGACGCCACTTCGTCGGATCGAAATGATCCGCGCTGAAGTGCCCGACGGCCGGCCAATCGGGAACGTCCGTCTCGGCCCACTCTCCCCCGCTCAGTCCGAGGGTCGTTACGCGCTCGAACACTCGATCCAGTTCCAGAACGTACTCGTGTCCCGCCCAGCGGGGCTTTGGGCTCGCCCCGTCACTCCCGAGGGTAAGGTGCAGATCTGTGAGGTAGTGCCGTACGAAGCGGCGTCCGTCGTCGCGCACTCCAACATCGAGCGTGTGACGAGGCCGAATGTTGGTGTGGTGAATCCAGGCAGCAAAGATCCGAAGTCCGCGCAACTCGCGCCGATCCTCGTGCGGAAACACGTCGTTCCCGTCGTCCGGCCGGGTCCCCTGAAACCGGAAGGGACCAATGCGTCGCTCGACATCTGGAATCCGGGTTGCCAGCACGCGATACGTGCCGTCGGAGCGGCGGGCGGCGAACGCGAGTACACTGTCGACGTCGGCTGGGGTAACGCCGCCGTCTGCCGCGGGAACGAGGCGTGCTGGCCGGATTCGCCGAAGCCAGTGCTGCGGAACGTTGTACCCGAGCGCATACAGAAGGCGACTCCCAATCATCGCGGCTCCAGTCGCCATCTCAGGGTATGCCCGCGCGTCGAAGTGAAGGGTGAAGCGTCGTCCGGTCGTGTCTCGAACGACCATGCGAGCAAGTTCCCCCTCCTGGCGCACACGCGTGACCCTCCACGGCCCTCCTCTCGGGGGGTCGGCCCCGACGTTCGGTCCACGCCGCAACTCCGCCTTCGACATGGGGAAGCGGTAGTGCCGGTTTGTGTACCAGGAAGAGTTCGGCACCCCGCCGACCGTGTTGATATTCTGAGCAGGCTCTGAGTACTCTCCCGGGACCACAAACGTACGACTGAGAAACTCGAACGGCCCGATGCCTTCCGGTGCCGGGCGGGCCTCTGGAAAGGTTATGTCCGTGCGATCCGGATCCGTCCACAGCGGGTCGTCGCGCAGGAAGCGCTGGGCAGAGCTCGGGAGTGCAACGCTACAGAGGAGGAAGACCAGGAGAAAGCACCTGTACTGCGCGGCAGTCCCGAGGAACGAGACAGGGACAACGCTCATCGGGCGATTAGAACAGAGAGCCTACGTCCAGGTGCATCGTCACTCCCGCTTCGCTGCGGGCAATGTCGAGTCGACCAAGGGTCTGACCCCCCTTCTTGATTCGGAATCCAACCCCGTATCCGAGACGCGGATCGCCAAGACCAACCCCTTCCAGGTCGTGAAAGACGTGTCCAAGGTCGGCGAACACCGCCATGTCGAGCCAGTGCCAGACTTGACACCGCAACTCTGCGTTGAGTAGCGCCACATTGCGGCCGTGAAACCGACCACTGGAGTAGCCCCGCAGGGACCGGGCTCCCCCAATCGACTGGAGCCGATAAAATGGCACACGGCCATCCGACGAGCGCGTTACAGATACGAACTGGCGAAACGCAAAGCCGTGCATGAGATTCTCGTCGACGGGCACAAACTCTCGCATGTCGAGCGTGAAGCGGGTAAAATCAAAGGCCCGGCGCTGCGTGTTTAGGTTGTGGGTGATTTCGGTGGAGAGGTAGTAGCCCCGGGTGGCGTCGAGAGAGACGCTGCGGAGGCGACGTTTTGTGGGGGCAAAGCGGCGCCCGAAGGCGCGGGGGTAGGGCGTATCGCGCGAGTCGTACTCGAAGAACCCTCCGATCATGAGATAATCAATGTCGGCCCCGACGCCAGGAAGTTCTTCTCCAAAGCGCTCCGACACGCTAGGCAGACTGCCCTGCCCTGCCCCGTACCGGTCTACCCGGTACGAGACGTGTCCCCCAAGAAGCGCATTCGCCCCCACGGAGCGTCCAAGCAGGCCCCCAAAAATACTCTCGTCCAACTTGTAAACTGATTCGTTGCTCTTCGAGCTGCCGCTCCCAACCCCAAAGAACTGCTCCCTGGGACGGTGTTGGTACCGGGCGTAGGCGTACCCCACGTAGCGGCCCGACTCGATCCCGAAGAGGGCCTCAGTGCCATAATAGTCTTGCAGGCTTCCCAGCACCTCGAGGCTCGCCAGCCGATGCTCTGCCTGAGAAAACGGGGGCTTGTAGAGCACCCCCGCCGTCATTCCGGCGTTTCCACCCAGCCCTCCCAACACAGGGTGGAAGCCAGCCACTCCGAGCTGGGGGACGGTCACGATGAACCGGCGAGGCACCACCGCACCACTGGTGCGGGCAAAAAACCGTCCTACCCGGTCGAAAAAGCCTGGCTCGGGAGGGGTCAGCGTCTGGGCCTTGGCGCGTCGCTTCTGGCGCCACCGGGCGGCCCGACTGGGAGTTTTTGTAGCCGCCTGCGACGAGGCCGAGTCCGGGAGTGTCCCCCGGGCGGCGCTCTGTCCGGAAGCCTCCTGCGCACAGGCACGTCCGCCACCGCACAGGAGGCCCACGCACGATAAGCACAGGAGGCAGACCAGCGCGCCCGAGCCTCGCTGGACAGCCACAAAGGAATTCCGGTTCACAGAACAAGAACTGACTGGTTGCGGTCCGGAGTGTATTCCCACGAAAAGAAGGAGCGGTGAATGATTCAAGTATGGAGCATCAGGTCATGGCGACTGGGAAGCGTCCCGGGCTGCAGCCTCTGGGACGACCGTACCAGGGACCACAAACACGTCGAGCAAGGAGCATGCCTTTCCCGAGGGACACCGCGCAGGATGGACAGCGCTCCGTCGAGGGAATCGGCGACAGAGGCCGGGGCTGCCCCGTCCACTGCTCCGAGAAACTGCCCGCCTGTTCTTCAGTTCGATCGCCTCGGGGAGGATAACTCGGGGGAAACGGACTTCCGTCGAGGCGTTCGGTTGGCCTGTGAAGATGCTGCTCGGCGACCTGCGGGGGTGCGGGGAAGTCCGTCTTCGACGTTCCGGCGACCCCTGGATGCTGCCCCCGCATCGCTCTGATTTCCTGGTCCCAGTCCGCACTCATGTTCGACACCGATGCCGTCCACGCTGGCGAGCCGGATCCCCCGATCGAAAGGGCTGTCACACTCCCCATTTTCCAGACGGCCACGTACACGAACGAGCCACAAGACGGGGCGGTGCGGTACGTGCGCTACAACAACTCTCCCAATCACGAGGCCCTTCACGAAAAGCTTGCCGCTCTCACACATACAGAGGACGCGCTCGTGACCGCCAGCGGCATGGCCGCGATCTCGTCGGCCCTTCTCACCCTCCTCGATGCGGGCGACCACCTCGTGGTACCGCGGAGTCTCTACGGCGGAACCCTTACCCTCCTCGGGGACCTTCTTCCTCAGTTTGACATCGAACACTCATTTCTCCCGGACGACGGGCCGGCCACCTGGGCGGGTGTGGTGCGTCCGGAGACGGAGGTGCTGTACGCCGAATCGATCACGAACCCCCTCCTGTCGATTCCTGATTTGGAGGCGATGGTGGCGTTCGCTGAGGCCCACGATCTGGTGGCCGTCATCGATAACACGTTCGCCTCGCCGGTGAACCTGCGACCGGCCAAGTTAGGCTTCGACGTCGTGGTGCACTCCGCCACAAAATACCTCGGGGGCCACTCGGACCTGGCGGGCGGCGTGGTGGCCGGTCCCTCGGACCTTCTGGACGGGGCGCGCAAAACAGTGAAGCTTCTGGGAGGGTCGCTCGATCCGCACGCCTGCTTTCTTCTCCATCGGAGCCTCAAAACTCTTGGCGTTCGCGTTCGGAAACAGAACCGGACCGCCCACACCATCGCCGAGGCGCTGGTACAGCACGACGCTGTCGATCAGGTGCATTATCCAGGCCTGTCCTCGCACCCGGACCACGACCGCGCCTGTGCTCTTTTCGACGAGTGCGGCGCCATGGTGAGCTTCGAGCTTTCTCCGGCCTCGACTCCCGACGACTTCTTCGAGGCCTTGTCCCTTCCCCTCCGCGCTCCGAGCCTCGGCGGCGTCGAAACCCTGATCACACAGCCTCGCTACACCTCGCACAAGGACGTTCCCTCGGCCCTCCGCGAGAAACTCGGCATCACGGAGCGATTTGTACGCCTGTCGGTGGGCCTTGAAGGCCCGGACGACCTCGTCGAGGATCTGACGACGGCCCTGGACCACAGCCTCGACGCTTGATGAGGCTCGGCCCTTTTGCCGGCCGACCCCGACGCTCGACTCGCTACCTCTCCACCACGTTCTCTGCTTCCCCACCCCCAATGCGATATTCCACGTTTCTTCTCCTCTCGGTCTTCACCCTCGGCCTCGCCGGGCCCGCCGTGGCCCAGTCCGACGATACGCTTCCCGAGGCTCCGTCCCGCGACCGAGGAGCGGGGCCCTACGACCGGCTCGTGATTCGTGGCGCGACGCTCATCGACGGCACCGGTGCGCCCGCCCGCGGCCCGGTCGATATTGTCGTTCAGGGCGACAGCATCGCGCAGATCCAGCCCATTGGCTCTCCGGGGGGCCCGATCAACGAAAAGGCGCGGCCCGACAGTGGCGACCGCGAGATCGACGCCTCAGGGATGTACGTGCTCCCGGGGTTCGTAGACATGCACGCGCATCTCGGCGGCAAGCCCCAGGGCACTCCGGCCGAGTACGTGCTGAAGCTATGGATGGCCCACGGTGTGACCACGGCCCGCGAGGTGGCCGCCGGCAACGGGCTCGAGTGGACGCTTCGCCACCAGGAGCGAAGTGCGGCTAATGAAATCACAGCGCCCCGCCTGGCGGTCTACCCGGCGTTTGGTACAGGGCGCGATGCGCCCATCACCACGCCGCGACAGGCCCGTGAATGGGTCCGGGGCGTTGCGGAGGCGGGTGCGAAAGGCGTCAAGTTCTTCGAGGCCCCGCCGGACGTGCTGAAGGCGGCCATCAAAGAGGCGCAGCGCCACGGATTGCGGACGGCCATGCATCACGCCCAGCCCGGCACTGTGCAGTACGACGTGATGGATACGGCCACCTGGGGACTCACCACTGGGGAGCACTTCTACGGCTACCCGGAAGCCCTCTTCACGGAACGCTCCATCCAAGACTATCCCGCCGACTACAACTACCAGGACGAACAGGACCGCTTCCGGTACGCCGGACACATGTGGCAGCAGGCAGCTGATCCTGGCTCGAAGCGCTGGAACACGGTGCTCGATTCCCTCCTTGCGCTCGACTTCACCATGGTGCCTACGTTTGGCATTTACGAAGCCAACCGCGACCTCATGAGAGGGCGCCGTGCGGAGTGGCACGATACCTACACGCTTCCCTCCCTTTGGAATTACTTCCACCCGAGCTTCAAAAACCACGGCTCGTACCATTACTACTGGTCCTCGGGGGATGAGGCCGCCTGGGATACTCACTACGACCTGTGGATGCAGTTCGTGAATGAGTATAAGAACCGCGGTGGCCGAGTCGGTGTGGGAAGCGACTCCGGGTTTATCTTCAAGACCTACGGCTTCGGCTACGTGCGCGAGCTCGAACTGCTGCAGGAGGCCGGCTTCACCCCGCTGGAAGTGATCCGCTCGGCGACACTCGAAGGGGCGAAGGCGATGGGTCGGGCTGACAGCCTCGGGTCCGTGGAGGTGGGCAAGCAGGCCGACCTCGTGCTCGTCGACCGAAACCCGCTGGAGAACCTCAAGGTCCTCTACGGCACGAAAGCGCTCCGCTTCAACAAAGAGACCCGGACGTTGGAGCGGGTCGGCGGAGTCGACTATACGGTCAAGGACGGCATCGTCTACGATGCCGAGCGGCTGCTGGACGACGTGGAGCAGATGGTTCGGAAGGCCAAGAAGGAGGCCGGCATGGCCCCCGACGCGGACCTGGAGCTGACGCAGTGAGCGCCCGTCTCCCGCGTAGAGAAAAATCCGAGGGTACGCGCGGGCCGGAAGCAGCGCCTCGACCTGGAATGAAAGTGCCTCCTCCAACCGAGGGGCAGCCGTCTCGTCGCCCGAAAGCGTGCGCCGCTGTCGGTACTCTCCTTCCCCGGGATCCCAATGCACCTCCAGGGTGCGATTCCGGAGATTTAAAATCCAGTACTCCGACACGTCGCTCCCTGCGTAAAGCGCCTGCTTCACAGACCGATCCTGCTCGAGGGACGTGTCGGCCCCCTCGACCACGAGGACGACCTCGGGCTCGCCCCGAAGCACGTCATCCGGTTCTCCCCGGAGCCCCGCAAGATCAGGCTCTGGGACGTTTCGTTCGTCCAGAGGCACTGTGGACTGGGTCTGAAGGGCATGGTCTTTCCCTTCAAGCTCCAACACGGAGCTCCAACCCGAAGGCCCG